>NZ_JBHUYJ010000141.1:0-17122 GCF_042668715.1 Streptomyces sp. NPDC057271 | reverse complement strand
TCGCGAAACTCAGGCGAGTACGTCCGTTGCTTGGACCCCATGAACCCCAACTTCCCCTGCAATTACGGACTCCACGCTACGAGGGGAAGGACATCGTCCTGTTCCGCTCTGAGCGTGGAGTCCCCAAGGGCCCCCGGTGCCCGTAGCGCCGTTGGTGCGGGCGCGTTCGCGATGACCCTGGCATGCCGTCAGGTGGCGTGGTGGTGTTCGGGGCTTCTTCGTGGGGTGTCGCGGACCGCTTCCTTCAAGGGAAGGGTGGCCCAGATCGCGCGGGTGCCGTCGTCAGCCACATGTGTACCGAGTGCCTGGGTGCAGCTGGCGACGATTCCGAGGCCGCGACCGAACCCCGAGGTGTTGTGCCAGTGCTCCCCGGTGGAGAGCCTTCCCTGATCGCGAACCTGAACGCGCAGGTGCGTTCGGCTTCTCCGTAGGGAGGCGGCGATGACGGTGCTGTCGGTGTGCACGATGGCGTTCGTCGTGAGTTCCGTGATGACGAGCAGGGCAGTATGACCGGTGTCCTGGTCCGCTAGCTGCTGTTCCTCCAGCCATAGGCGTGCCAGGTCGCGGCAGATCGGGACGGAACGGTCGATCGCGGGGAGATGAATGCTGAGGGCCTGCAACCGACGCCAGGCGGTGGTCGATGCTTGAATCACGGACGAGTCAGGCCATCGCTCGACGTCCTGGGGTGAAAGTACTATCGGTGCGAACGCGCGTTTGGTCAGCATGTCTTGTCGCTCCTGATCCTTGGGATGAAGGCCGCAGCTGCAGGTGCTGGGGTTCTTGGCCGCGGGCCACGCCAGCGCGGATGCCGGGTGTGCTGACCTGTCCGCCAAGCAAGGGGAACGTGCGTCTCTGCATCGATTGCAGCCTGATGAACTCTGCAGGGCGAGGCTTGGGCCGGCGTTACCGGGAATACGGTTCCGGACTCCCACGACGCCTGCGCCAGCATCGAAGGCGGCGCTGTTCCTCCGGGCCTGCACTGTCTTCAAGCGGCAGGCGCATGGGCAGGGGCCGTCCGACCATTCCATCGGAGGTGCAGGTGTCCGTCGCTGCGGCAGGAGTGAGCGCCTACCTCATGGGGTGCGGCGGACGTCGGCCACCGGGGCCGACCCTCCTCCGGGTGTCCATTACTGTGGCCTGCCGTCCAACGGCTGGGGCAAAGCCGGTGTATCGAGGCCGGAGACCACTCTGTCGGTGAAGATGGACATCTCACCCTCGGTTGTAACCGTTATCCAGCAGATTTACACACGAGGGCAACGTCGATCCGAGGGCAAGCACTCGTAAGGCTTAATCTTGCGATGAAAGCAGCCCCGTGCACTCAAGTGTCGTGACCAGCCGACTTGTCGGCGCTTCTCGTGTAGGCGTGTGCGCCGGCAGCGCTTCCGCCAGCAAATCGGGAGGAGTTGGATTTGCCCGGCCGGTGAGCGTGGAATGGCGGGCCGGTGCCTGGCGTATTGCAGCCAATAGGCATTTTCCGGCCACGGTGACGAGCAGGTGCGGTGACCCTTGTCTTTCCCGAGGTGGTGCCCTCTCGTCATGCCGGCTGCGCGTGCGTACCGGACCGGCAGTAGCCTCGACGCATACCCCTCGCTCACTAAATCACCTGAAACCCCGGCAAGTTGCCTGCGGTTTCCGCGAAGTGGATGACGGTGATCTGGCTGGTAGGCGCTGTAAGTCAAACGGCGACTCTACTCCGATCAGGTGACGCAGGTACCAACCCTCTTGAGTTGCCGCTCTCCCGTGCTCCATTACTGGATTACGAACCGGCGGGCCGCCCATGCCTTTCCGGGAAGTGGCTGCTACCCGCTCCGGTCATCACTCCCAGCATGCGATGCACGCGGCGATCAGGTCGACTTCTCGTCCCGCAGCGGCCACTCCCGGGCAGTCGCAAGCAAGCGCTTTCGCCAGGCGTCGTAGCCCATGAGTGAACCAGTTGTCTCTTCAAGGGAGTGCCATCATGTTCCGTTCCCGTATCGCCGCCGCCGCCGTTACCGCCACCATGGCGGTGGGCGCCGTCGTCGGCATCGCCCCTCTGGCCATGGCCGCCCCCGCCGCTGCGGCCGTCTCGCCCTGCGTCTCCGCCCTGGAGTCCGCCCAGGCATCCAACGACGCCGCTATCGCGGCCGACGAGGCCAACGACCCCGCCGCCGCCCGCACCCACAACGTGGTCACCGCCACCTACCTGGTCAGCGCCATCGGGGACTGCCAGGGGCAGCCGCAGGTGGTGGGGGCCAACATCCTGACGGCCAGCGCGTCCAACGGGACCGCCCTCGTGTACAACATCCTCGGCGTCACGAGCGCGGCCCTGGCCGCCGAACAGGCGACCGCTTCGGCACTCGACCAGGCGCTGGCCAACGCGTCCTGACCGGGACTCGGGCAGGTCGCCGGTGTGACATGGCCGCCTGCCTCTGAGCCGTTCCTGCGTAAGCCGAGACCAGCCGCCCGCCGACACCGCCTCCCTCCGGCCCGGCGCGCGGCAAGGGGGGCGGGGCACTCGCTGTCAACGGCGAGTGCCCCGCTCAAGCCCACAGGGCACGAACCAACGCTCAGGGTGATGGCGCGTCCCAGCCGGCCTGACACCAGTGGGTTCGCGTCCACGAGGCGGCAACCGGCTGCCCGTCCGCCCATCGCCCAGAAGCCCCTCGTAAGCCTCATGCCTGGCAGGTCATCATGTCGCTTTCCTCCATCCTCAACGCAGTAGGCCGGTCCTTCGTTACGGCATACCGATGCCTGCTTCTTCCGCCTTACCTGCACATCGCTCCTGAAAGGACGCCGTCGGCGCACCACCAGGATGACGGCACGCAAGAAGCCGAAAAGAGTGCTCATGGGGGCGCCCAGGGGTGCGACCGCACACCCCTCTTCTCGGATCCGAAAGCGCCGGATTCTGTACGAGTGATTCTCTCCGGCGGTCCGGACTGGGTAGCGGTTCCGGCCGTGTGGGAAGTCAGCTCCGTCGAATCCGAACCCAAAGTGAAAGTCCTGTGCGGTAACGCTTATGAGCACTTTGAGTTCTCGGGCATGTACTCCTTCCGCGAAGGGGAGCGGATGCCTGTCTACCGCTGGTGCAGCCGCACCTACGTGGCCGAATAACCCCCATCCGACCCTGAAGGGAAAAGCCATGACCTACGCACCGTCCCAGGTAGGTACCCGGTGAGGCGGCGTGCCGGCGGGCGTGCGCGAGACGCCGTCGTGACCGGAATCGGACTGTGTCTTCCCGGCCCGGATGCTCCGGTGTTCACCGCCGACGAACTCTGGGACGTCGCTTCCACCGGAACGTCCTGCCTCGTCAAGAAGGGCGTTTACTACGGCAGTGTCAACCTCTCGGCAGCGATGTTCAACGAGCGCGTGCCCGGCGTCCCGGAGCTCTTCTCACGCCATTACACGGAGGCCCACCGCTTCGGGCTGGTCTCGCTCACGCAGGCGTGCAGGGACGCGGGCCTCGAGGTGCAGCGTGATCTGCAGGACGCCGCCGTCCTCGTAGGGCGGGGTGGAGTGGATGCCAACATCGACAGCTACCTCGCCGTGCTGCGGGCCGATCCGGCAACCTACTCCGTCGCCGAGGCGCTGGAGATGTTCGTCGCGGCGGAGCAGGCCGTCACCCCGTCCGATGTCGCCCTGGTGCAAGGCGCACTCACTCGGTCGAAAGGCGCCAATTTCACGGTGTCGTGCGGCTGCGCCTCGTCCGCTCTCCAGGTCGGAAACGCCCTGGGCATGATCGCCGCAGGTGAGACCGACATCGCCGTGGTGACCGGAGTCGACGTCTTCAGCGTCACGCTGATCCGCAACATCCAGCGCCTGCTGAGCGGAGCCCAGCAGGAGTACGACGCCATGCGCTCGCAGGACATGCCCAGCCTGCTGCCGTCCTTCGACGCACTGATGCGTCCGTACGACAAGCGTGCCGACTGCATCAACCACGGCGAGGGGTCCGCGACCATCATCATCGAGAGCCGGGAGCACGCCTTCGGGCGGGACGCGCGCCCCTACGGTCAGATCCTGTCCCAGGCCACCACGCGGGACGGGCTCGCGAACCCGCTGGCCTCCGACGAGACCGGGAAGGCACTTGTGTCCGCTGTACGCCAGTGTCTCGGTGACACCTGGGACATCGGGCAGGTGCCGTACGTCCACGGCGGCAGTGACGGCAACGTGGTCGTCACGGCCTTCGAGGCGAACGCGATGAGGGAGCTGTACGGCTCCGCGTCACGCGATCTCCTCATGTCGTCGCAGGAGGGCTGCTTCGGGCACAACGGCGCTCCGGCCGGATGCCTCGGGGTGGCACTGACCCTGCTGATGATGCGCAACGGCCAGGTGTGTCCGACGGCGAACTGCGAGCAGCCGGCCGAACAGCTGACGTTCGACCCCGTGCCCGGGACGCTGCCTCGTCCCCTCGACTTCGATTACGCCCTCACCCTCAACTACCAGGTGGGAGGCGTGAAGAGCGCGATCCTCCTGGGCAGCCCGGACGTCTGATCGCCCTTCCTACCGTCCCCGCTCCGCGGTGTCACGTGCTGTGGGCGGCCTGGACCCACCCAGCCACGCATCCCAGCTGGTCGTGCACCCCTGCGTGCTGACGCTACGCGCGTCCACTCGGTCGGGCCGACTCTCGTGCGGGGCCCGCCTTCACACGGCCCGACAAGCGGCACTTCACCTCTTCCGAGCGCAGCCGCGCCGCTCCCCTCCCCCGCGACAAGGAGACCTCCGTGGCCAAGTACAAGCCCCGCCCCCCGTCAGGGAGCTCGACACCCATCGCCGTCATCGGCATGGGATGCCGACTTCCTGGAGACGCCGACTCCCCGGCCGCTCTGTGGCGCCTGCTGAGGGAGGGGCGCGACGTCGTCGGCGCTCCACCGCCGGGGCGGGAGGCGGCCGGGCCTGAGCACGGGCTGCCCATTGACGCGCACCCCTCGATGCGACAGGGCGGCTACCTGAAGGACGTCTCGCGGTTCGACGCGGACTTCTTCGGAGTCGCGGGTCGTGAGGCCGAAGTCCTGGACCCCCAGCACCGGCTCCTCCTGGAGGTCGTCTGGGAAGCGCTGGAACACGCGGGTCTGCCCCCCGACCGGCTCGCTGGTTCCCCGACCGGGGTCTTCACGGGGCTGAGCTACAACGACTACATGGACCGGCTGGCCGGGCAGCCTCAGGAACTGGAGGGCTCCATCCTGACGAACGGCCACTGCGTGGCCGCCGGCCGGGTCTCCTACCTCCTCGGCCTGCACGGCCCCAGTATCGCTCTCGACACCGCCTGTTCATCCTCCCTCGTCGCCTTCCACCTGGCCTGCGAGTCCCTGCACCGCGAGGAGTGTGATCTGGCTCTCGCCGCGGGCGTCACTCTCATGCTGGCCCCCCGTGTGACGCGGTCCTTCGCCCGTATGGGCATGCTGTCGCCGACCGGCCGCTGCCACACGTTCGACGCGGCGGCGGACGGGTTCGTCCGCGGTGAGGGCTGCGGTGTCGTCGTCCTCAAGCGTCTGGCCGAAGCCCGCCGGGACGGCGACCGCATCCTCGCCGTCGTCCGCGGGTCCGCGGTGAACCAGGACGGCCGTTCCGACGGCCTCGCCGCCCCTTCCGCCGACGCGCAGCAGGCCCTCTACCGGGCAGCGCTCCGGCGGGCCGGCGTCGACCCGGCCCGTATCTCCCTGATCGAAGCCCACGGCACCGGCACCCCGGTGGGCGACCCCGTCGAGTTCGCGAGTCTGGCCGCCGTGTACGGCAACGGGCTCTCGCCGTGCGCGCTCGGCTCGGTCAAGACCAACCTGGGCCACCTGGAGCCGGCCGCCGGGATCACCGGACTGATCAAGACCGTCCTGTGCCTGCGGTACGGCGTCATCCCGCCCAACCTGCACTTCACCCGCTGGAACCCGGCCATCTCCGCCGATCCCACCCGGCTGTTCATCCCTCGCGAGTGCAAGCCGTGGCCAGGCAAGGAACCGGTCAGGCTGGCCGCGGTGTCCTCCTTCGGCTTCTCCGGGACCAACGCCCACGTGATCCTCCAGGAGCCTCCGCGGCCCGCCCGCCGGGTCGGTCTGCCCGCCCCCCGCCGCCCCAGGTCTTCGTCGCCCGACGTGTTCCTCGTCGGGGCCGGATCCCACCGGGCCCTGCCGGACGCTGCCCGCAAGATGGCCGACTGGCTGGACGCGGAAGGCGCGAACGTCCCGCTCCGGGACGTCGCCCACACCCTGGCGCTGCGGCGCAACCCGGGCCGGGGGCGTCTCGCGGTCATCGCCCGATCGCGAGCGGAAACCGCCGAAACGCTCCGGCTCTACGCCAACGGCGAGCACGCTCCGGCCCTCGTGTGCGGCCCGGCCGATGTCACCGCCCCCCGCCGACCCGTGTGGGTGTTCTCCGGCCATGGCTCGCAGTGGGCCGGCATGGGCCGCGAGCTGCTGGCACGGGAGGAGGCCTTCCGGAAGGCGCTGACCGAGGTCGACACGCTGATGCGCAAGGAGGCGGGCTTCTCCGTACTGGAGCTGATCCAGGCCGGTGAGCTGGTCACCGGATGCTCGCGGGTCCAGCCGGCGCTGTTCGCCATGCAGATCTCCCTGGCCGCGGTCTGGCAGGCGTACGGCGTGCGGCCCGCTGCCGTGATCGGCCACTCGATGGGGGAAGTCGCGGCCGCGGTCGTGTCCGGTGCCCTCTCGCTCGCCGACGGCGTCCGCGTGATCTGCCGCCGCTCGGCACTGCTGGAGCGGATCGTCGGCACGGGCGCCATGGCCTCCGTCAGCCTGGGGCGGGCCGCGGTGGAGGCCGCGCTCGCCGACGCGGGCGCCGACGGCGTGTCCGTAGCCGTCCTGGCGGCGCCCGACACCACCGTCGTCTCCGGCGATGCCGACCAGATCGCCCGGCTGATCAGTCAGTGGGGCGAGCGCGGCACCGCCGCCGTGCCCATCGCCGTGGACGTCGCATCGCACAGCCCTCACGTCGATCCGCTGCTGTCCGACCTACGTCAGGCGCTATCCGGCCTCTCGCCCCGCACACCCGAGATCCCCTTCTACTCCACCGTGGCCGAGGACCCGCGGCAGAGCCTCGTCCTCGACGCCGCGTACTGGTGTGACAACCTCCGCCGGCCCGTTCGCTTCCACCCTGCCGTGGCGTCGGCCGCCGAAGACCGTCATCAGGTCTTCATCGAGATCTCACCGCACCCCGTGGTCACCCAGTCCCTCAAGGACAGCCTGGCCCCGTCGGTCTCCCAGTCCGTGGTGCTGCCCACCCTGCGTCGTGCCCAGCCCGAGACCGCCACCTTCCGGACCCAGCTCGCCACCTACCACTGCCACGGCGGCACCGTGGACTGGACGCCCTTGTACGGCGACGGCTCTCTGGTCGACGTGCCCACCACCGCCTTCGACCGTATGCGCCACTGGACTGCCGACTGCACCGCGCCGCAAGCCGAGGGCGGTACTCTGCCCGGCCGCCGCACCGAGGTCCCCGGTGAGCCGGTCCGGCACGTCTGGCACGCCACGGCTCCCACCCAGCACCTGCCCTGGTTCGACGACCACCGCGTCCACGACGCCCCCGTCCTCCCCGGCGCCGGCTCCTGCGCCCTGTTCCACACCACGGCCCTCGCCGCCCTGGCCGGCGCCAACGGCGTCGACCTCGTCGACATCGCCTTCCACGATCTGCTGCCCCTGGGTGACGACACCGAGATGAGTACCACCGTCACCCTCACCGACGGTGAGCAGGCCACCTGCGAGTTGCACTCCCGGGCTTCGGACGGCCCTTGGCGACTGCACGCCTCGGCCATCGCCCGTCGGGCGCTCGCGGCGCCCGATGCCCGCGCGGCCTCCGTCTCCGCGCTGCACGCCAAGCACCCCGTCGTCCTCGAGCCCGATCGGATCTACGCGAGGCTGCGGGCGTGCGGACTGGAACACGGCCCCGCCTTCACCGGGATCACAGCACTGCGGACCACAAGGCAGCAGGAGAGTTTCTGGGCTCGTATCCGCCTGCCGCGTACCGCTCTCGCCCCTGCTCCTGACCTGAGTGTCCACCCCGTTCTCCTCGACCTGTGCCTGCAGCTGCTCGTCGCGGGAGCGGTCCAGGACCCCGCGCCCGCACCGATCCTCCCGGTCGGGGTCGGTGCTCTGCGCCTCCTCGGCGACCCCGCGCAGGCCGTGCACGCCCACGCGTTGATCACCGAGAACAGTGGTGCGACGCTCGCCGGCAACGTCCGTGTCCTGGACGCTCAAGGCCACCCCGTCGTCGCGCTCGACGACGTACGGTTCCTCCGGGGTACACCTGCCGAGGAGGCCTCCGTCGACCAGTGGTTCCTGGAACTCGGCTGGCATGGCGTCCCCCGGTCGGGTGCCGACCGGAACCCGCCGGGGAACTGGCTCGTCGTGGGCGAGGGGGACGGCCGGGCCGAACGGCTGGCCGACCTCCTGCGCTCGGCCGGCGCCCGTGTGGAGGTCCGGGAGATCCCCCTGGACTCCCAGGAGCTTTCCTCACTGGCCGGGACCTTCAGCCGGCACCTGGCTGCCGGTGTCGAACCCTGGTGCACTGTCGTCCTGCTGTGCGGCACGCCCTCGGACGGTGCAACCGACCTCACCGAGGGCGCGCAGCAACGCGCGCGGCGGCTGCTCGCGCTGGCTCAGGCAGGCGACGAGAACCGTGGATCATGGCGTCTGTACGCCGCCACCCATCACGCTTACGCCGTCACCGCCGAGGAAGCCGGTCACCCCGCCCACAGCACCGTGCGCGGCGTGGCGCGCGTGCTGGCGGTCGAACGGCCCCACCTGCGCCCCACTCTGGTCGATACCGACCCCGACGAGCAGGGGCTGCGCACTCTGGCAGCCGAGCTCCTCGCCGACGCTCCCGAGGACGAGGTGGCACTGCGCGGTGGCTCACGGTACGTGGCGCGCATCGACCGGGCTCCCGTCGCGCCCCCCACGAGCGCGGCCACCCGGACCGTCCGCTTCGGGGACGACGGGTTCCGCCTGCGCGTCGGGCGGCTCGGCGATCCCGACAGCCTGGAGTTCGCCGCGACCGGCCGCCGCCGGCCCGGAGAGGGCGAGGTCGAGGTACGCGTCCAAGCGGCGGGCGTCAACTTCCGTGACGTCCTGACCTCCATGGGCATGCTCGGCTCCGAGCCGGCCACCCCGTACCGCATCGGCTTCGAGTGCGCGGGTGTGGTCAGCGCCGTGGGACCAGGCGTGGACCATCTGCGTCTGGGCGACACCGTGCTCGGCGTCCAGCTGGAGGGCGGTGCGTTCGCCTCCTTCGTCACCATGCCCTCCTCCGCGGTCGTCCCCGTACCGCGGGGCCTCGCCCCCGCCGCGGCGGCAGGGCTTCCCACGGCCTATCTCACCGCCTGGTACGCCCTGCGGCACGTCGCACGGCTTGCTCCCGGCGAGCGCGTGCTGATCCACTCCGCGACCGGGGGGACCGGCCGGGCCGCGATCGCCGTCGCCCGCCTCCTTGGCGCGGAGGTACTGGCGACGGCCGGCTCGGAGGAGAAGCGGCACCAGCTGCGGGGGATGGGGATCCAGTGCGTCATGGACTCCCGCACGCTGGACTTCGCCGAGCAAACGCGTCAGGCCACCGATGGCCAAGGGGTCGACGTCGTCCTCAACTCCCTCTCCGGACCGGCCATCCGAGCCGGGCTCGAGAGTCTGCGCCCGTTCGGCCGCTTCGTCGAACTCGGGGTACGCGACATCATGGCCGACGCCCCACTCAAGCTGGGGCCGCTGCGCCACAACATCACGTTCAGCACGGTCGACCTCATCGAGCTGCAGCAACGCCGCCCGGAGTTGCTGGCCACGATGCTGCGCGAGGTGGTGGAGCACATCGGCGCGGGCAGGCTCAAGCCGCTGCTGTGCGCCGAGTACCCGCTCGACCACGCGGCCGACGCCTTCCGGTTGATGGCGCGCGCCGGGCATACGGGGAAGATCGTGCTGACCGTTCCCGATCGGGGAGAGGTCGACGCCGTGGTGCCCGAGGGACCGCAGGCAGTCGTGCGCGACGGTGCGTACATCGTCACCGGAGGGCTGGGAGGACTCGGGCTGGCGACCGCCCGCTGGCTGGCCGAGCAGGGAGCGGGGCGCATCGTCCTCAACGGCCGCCGTCCCCCGTCATCGGCCACCACCCGCGTCGTGGGCGAGATGGCAGCCGACACCGTCGTCGTCCTGGGCGACGTCTCCCAGCGCGAGACCTGCGAACGACTGGTCGAGGCCGCCACCGAGGGCGGTGTCCCGCTGCGCGGTGTGGTGCACTGCGCCATGGTTCTCGACGACGCCGCGTTGGCCTCCATTCGCGATGATCAACTCAAGCGGGTCTGGGAGCCCAAGGTCACCGGTGCCTGGAACCTCCACCGGGCCACGGCCGACCAGTCGCTGGACTGGTTCGTCGTCTACTCCTCCATGAGCGCCCTGCTGGGCAACGCCGGGCAGGGGACGTACGCGGCGGCCAACGCCTGGCTCGACGCCTTCGCCATCTGGCGCACACGCGACGGCCGGCCCACTCTGGCCGTCGACTGGGGGCCGTGGGGGGAGATCGGGCAGGCCGTCGACTTCGCCCAGCGGGGTTACGAGACCATCCCCACCCGCAAGGGCCTGGAAGCACTCCACCGCCTCCTCGCCGACCGCAGGGTCCGGACCGCGGTGATCCCCGGGCCTCCCCCGACCTGGATCCCCCATGCGGCCGCCGCTTCCAGCCTGTTCACCCTGCTCGCCCCGGACAGCGTCCGTACGCAGGAGAAACAGACCCCGACCGGAAACTCGGACATCCGCGCCCGTGTCGAGGCCCTGCCCGTCGGCATCGCCCGCCAGGCAGCTGTGGAAAGCTACCTGGCAGGCCACATCCGCACCATCCTGCGCACCGGCAGCACCACACTCGACCCGAACACCTCGTTGAAGTCCCTGGGGTTCGACTCGCTCCTGGCCACCGAGCTGCGGATCCGCCTCGACACCGACCTCGCCGTCCGTCTGGCGAGCAACTTCATCTGGCAGCATCCGACCATCGCCTCGCTCGCCTCGGCCCTGGTCGCGCACATGGGGCTCGCCACGGACGAGGACCCGTCGCCCGCCGAACGCTAGCCGGCCTGCCCGCACCCGGGACGCGCACGGCTGTGCCCCGCTACGTCGGTAGCGGGGCACAGCCGTGCGCCTTCCGCCGGGTCCCCGCCGCCTCGCTCATCGAGCGCGGGACCGCCTCACGGCTGTACCGCGTTCCGTCCAGCCGGGTTTCGTTCCACTGGCACCGGGAGCGGAACCCGACGACTCCTCGTCCGGAAGCGCGTCGCAGGGACCTGGACGAGGCTTTCGGCCGCCCTCCCCGCGGGAGCGGCTCCGGGACGCACCACGCGACCTCCGCGCCCGGCGCGGGCGTGCCGCGGACCGGCGAGCGCGACGGGGACGTACGGGGAGCGCGGCGCGCGGCCGGTGTTCACGGGCGGCGCGCTCCGGAGGCGTAAGCGGCGTGCGCCGTTCACGCGCCCTGCGCGCTCGTCTGTTCGTGGTAACGGGGGCTGTGGCCCTGGCATCCGGGATCGCGGGGGCGCCTACTGGTGACACCGACCGGGGCCGCCCATCTCCTGTTGGGACGGCAGCGCGTGACGCCCAGCGTCCGCTGCCGAAAGCGGCCGCTGGAGTCGGGGGACGAGTGGCGGCCGTGACCATCCTCGATCCCGTTTGGAGGCCGCATCCTCATGCCAGCCACATTAACCCTGGTCGCCATATCGCCGAATCCGTCGGCTTACGGCCAGCCCGTGACGCTGAGCGCGATCATCATCCCGCTCGGGCCCGGTACACCGACCGGCACCGTCACCTTCAGCGTCGACGGCGGACCGAGCGTCACCGCACCCGTCGTGGGCGGTACGGCGACAGCGACGATCGGCGACCTGCCCGTCGGAGTCCACCGGGTGACCGCCGCGTACAGCGGTGACGCCGACTTCACCCCGTCGACGGGCGCCACCCTCCAGATCGTCCTCCCGGCAGCCACCCAGACGACGGTGACCTCCTCCCCCGACCCGTCGGCCTACGGCCAGCAGGTGACGATCACGGCGGAGGTGACACCGGTCGCGCCGCTGCAGGGCACGCCGACGGGCACCGTCACCTTCATCATCGGTGGCGGGCCGACTCTCACGGCCCCGCTGGTGAACGGTACGGCGACGGTCACCGTGGACCTGCTGAGCGTCGGTCCGCACCCCATCACCGCGATCTACGGAGGAAGCCCCGGCTTCCTGCCGTCCATGGGGACGGACCAGCACGTTGTGCAAGGCAAGGGCGCCAGCACGACGACGGTGACCTCCGTACCGGACCCGTCGGTGCCCGGCCAGCAGGTGGCCTTCACCGCCGTCGTGGCGCCGGTGCCGCCGGGCGCGGGCACACCCACCGGTACCGTGGCCTTCGACTTCGGTGACGGGTCGGCGCCGGTCACGGTTCCCCTGGTGGGGGGCGTGGCCACGGCCCATCACGCCTACGCGGCCGGCGGCCCGCACACGGTCACGGCGACCTACAGCGGAAGCGCCAACCTCGACCCGTCCACCGGCACGGACACCCACACGGTGGTGGCCGCGGCGACCACCACGACGGTGGTGTCGTCCCCGGACCCGTCGGCGGTGGGCGAGCCGGTGACCTTCACCGCCGAGGTCGCCCCCGTGGCACCGGGCGCGGGAACCCCGACGGGCACGGTCACCTTCACCTTCGGCGACGGGTCGACCTCCGAGGCGGTGCCGCTGATCGGTGGCACCGCCACGGCCACGCACGCCTACGCCGTCGGCAACGGCAGTCCGTTCACGGTGACCGCCACCTACAGCGGCGACACGAGCTTCACCGCGTCCACCGGCACGGACACCCACACGGTGGTGGCCGCGGCGACCACCACGACGGTGGTGTCGTCCCCGGACCCGTCGGCGGTGGGCGAGCCGGTGACCTTCACCGCCGAGGTCGCCCCCGTGGCACCGGGCGCGGGAACCCCGACGGGCACGGTCACCTTCACCTTCGGCGACGGCTCCCCCGCCGAGTCCGCCACGCTGGTGGGCGGGGTGGCGGCGGTAAGTCACGCCTACGCCTCCACGGCCGGCAGCCCCTACACCGTCACCGCCACCTACGGCGGGAACGGCGACTTCACCGGCTCGTCCGGCACCGACACCCACACCGTCGGTGCTGCGGCCACCACCACGCAGGTGACGTCTTCGCCGGATCCGTCGGCGGTCGGCCAGGAGGTGGCCGTCACCGTGACGGTCGATCCGGTCATCCCGACGCCCGGGTCTCCCACGGGCGCCGTCACCATCGACTTCGGCGACGGCGGCCAGTCCGAGACCGTGGCGCTGGTGGGCGGTTCGGTGACGGTCATCCACGTCTACGCCTCCACGGCCGGCAGCCCCTACACCATCACCGCCGCCTACGGCGGGAGCAGCGACTACGGCTCCTCCTCCGGGACGGACACGCACACGGTGACCGCGGCGGAGACGGAGCTCACCCTCGCCTCGGCCCCGGACCCGTCACAGGTCGGGCAGCCGGTGGCGTTCACCGCCGCCGTGGCTCCCGTCGCCCCCGGCGCCGGAAGCCCGACCGGGACCGTCACCTTCGACTTCGGTGACGGCGGCGACGCGGTGACGGTGCCGGTCGTCGGCGGGAACGCGACGGCCGACCACACGTACACCAGCGCCTCCGGCAGCCCCTACCTGGTCACCGCCACCTACGGCGGTGCCGCCGACTTCGCGGGCTCGTCGGTTATTGACCACCACACCGTCGACGCCACGGGCACCACCGCCGCGGTCACCACGAGTCCCGACCCCTCGGTGGTCGGCCAGCCGGTCGACGTCACCGTGGCGGTCGCCGCCCAAGCGCCCGGTGCCGGCACGCCGACCGGGGAGGCGGTCGTCGACTTCGGGGACGGATCGCCCACCGAGACCGTGACGCTGGTGAACGGCTCGGCGGTGGTCACCCACGCCTACACCGGCGCGGCGGGCAGCCCCTACACCGTCACCGCCACCTATGGCGGGAACGGCGACTTCACCGGCTCGTCCGGCACCGACACCCACAGCGTGGACGTCGCCGCGACGACCACCGCGGTCACCTCCGCGCCCGATCCCTCCGTCTTCGGCGAGCCGGTGACGATCACCGCCACGGTGACGCCCACGGCGCCCGGAGCCGGCACACCCGGCGGGACGGTGTTCTTCGACATCGGCGGCGGCCCGGTCCTCGACGCACCGGTTGTCGACGGCACCGCCACGGTCGTCACGGACGCTCTGACGGTCGGTACCCACACCATCACCGCGACCTACACGGGCACCGCGAACTTCGGCGCCTCGGTGGGCAACGACACCCACACGGTCGGCCAGGCGGCCACCACGACCGAGGTCACGTCCGACCCCGACCCGTCCCGGCCCGGTGAGCAGGTGACGGCCTCGGCGACGGTGGTGGCGAACGCGCCGGGCGGAGGGACACCGACAGGCACCGTGGCCTTCGACTTCGGCGACGGGTCCGCGCCGATCCCCGCGGTCGTCGTGGGAGGCACGGCCGCGGCCGCCCACGTCTACACCACGACGGCCGGCAGCCCCTACACCATCACCGCCGCCTACGGCGGCGACTCCAGCCACTCGGGTTCCGCGGGCACCGACCCGCACGTGGTCGCCGCGGCGGACACCACGACCGCGCTGACGGCCTCACCGGACCCGTCGTTGGTGGGCGAGCCGGTGACGGCCTCGGCGACGGTGACGGCGAACGCGCCGGGCGGAGGGACACCGGCAGGGACCGTGGCCTTCGACTTCGGCGACGGGACCACGGCCACCGCGACCCTGGTGGGCGGTGTGGCCACGGTCGAGCACACGTACACCACGACCGGGGGAAGCCCGTACAGCATCACCGCGGACTACCTCGGGAACGGGGACTACACCCCTTCCGGAGCCACGAAGGCGCACACGGTGCTCCCGGCCCCGACCACGCTGGTCGTGGGCTCCGCCCCCGACCCGTCCGTGGTGAACCAGACGGTGACGGTGACGGCGTCCGTGGCCGGCTCCCCGGGAACGCCGACGGGCGACGTCGTGTTCGACTTCGGCGACGGGTCCCCCGCCGCCACGGCGACCCTGGTGGGGGGCGTCGCCACCGTCGAGCACACGTACAGCACCGCCGGGGGCAGCCCCTACACCATCACCGCCGTCTACGAGGGGAACAGCGACTTCACCGGCTCCACCGGGACCGATCCGCACACGGTGGAGCAGGACGCGACCACGGTGCTGGTGACTTCCGCTCCCGACCCGTCGGTGGTCGGTGAGCCGGTGACCGTCAAGGCGACGGTCCTCCCGGACACCCCGGGCCCGCTGGTTCCCACGGGGACGGTGGAGTTCGACTTCGGCGACGGCGGACCGCCCGTCACCGCGTCCCTCACCGACGGCGCCGCGGAGGTCCTGCACGCCTACACGGACGCGGGAGGCAGTCCCTACGCCATCCACGTGACATACGCCGGGGATCCGGACCTCTCCGGTGCCCTGGGATCGGACACGCAGACGGTGCAGCCCGCCCCGGCAACCGTGGAGGTGGCCTCCGCGCCGGACCCCTCCCTGGTGGGTCAGCCGGTGACGGTCACCGCGGCGGTGACCTCGGCCTCTCCGGGCTCGGGGACGCCGACGGGCTGGGTGGTCTTCCAGTTCGGCGACGGGGTGGGGAACGTCGCGCCACTGGTGGACGGGGCGGCGACGATCCCGTACACCTACTCCTCCGCCGCGGGCAGCCCGTACACCATCACCGCGAGCTACGAAGGGGACCCGAACCACGCCGGGGCCGTCGGTACCGACAGCCACACGGTGCAGCCGGCGTCCACCACGCTGTCCCTGGCGTCCGGTCCCAACCCGTCGGTCGAGGGCGAGGCGGTGACCTTCACCGCGATCGTGACCCCGGACGCTCCGGGCACCGGGACGCCGACAGGGGCGGTGCTGTTCGACTTCGGTAACGGAGACCTGGCGAGCGCGACGCTGTCGGGCGGGCTGGCGACGCTCTCGTACGCCTACCCCTCCGCAGTCGGCAGCCCCTTCACCGTCAGCGCCTCCTACAGCGGGGACGGCGACTTCCTCGAGAGTTCGGCGACGGACACCCAGCAGGTCGAACCGGCCGGACCCTGAGGGCCCGACCGCGGTCGCATCGGTCCGGCACGCCGAGAAGACCGATAGCCGCTGCGGATCCCCCAACACCCTCGTGCGGTTGGGGGGGGGTAGGGGGTGCCTCCCTTTTCTGGGGGGGGTCGGGCTTTCTTGGGGAGTGAGGGGGGGGGGCGGGGGGGGCAGGAGAGGGGGAGCGGGGCGAGAAAAAGAAGAAAAAAAAGAGGCCCGCGGCCCCCCCCCGCCCGCTTTGGGGGGTGTGGGGAGGCGCAGCGGCTATCGCCGTTTCCGGGGCGGCGCCGGCCTGCCGTGGAGCGCGCGAGGGTTCCGGGGGACACCACCGCGGCGAGGTGGGGAAACCACCGAGTCGCCGCGGGGGGAGGACCGTCCGGTCCGATACGTGAGTCCGAATCCTCCTCAGCCGAGGATCACGTTGTTGGTGATGTCCCCCGTGACGAAGCCGATCAGGCTGCCGCAGGTGAGCAGACACAGGCCAGGCAACCCGGGGGAAGGAGGGGGTGTGGACGACGAAACCTGCACTGCCGCGGTGCCGTTGGACGCGTCGCACCCGTCGTTGCCGTTGTAGGCGGCGGTGATGGTGTGCTGGCCGACGGTGGTGAACGACGTGGTGTGCGTCGCCTGCCCGTTCGCCGCCACCGGCACGGTGCCCAGAAGTTCCCCGCCGTCGAAGAAGGACATGCCCAGACCACCGCTGGGGTCGGAGTCGCAGCCGACGGTGGCGGTGAGCTGGACGGGGCTGCCGACGGTGGTCGAAGCCGGCACGGCGACGACGCTGGTGGAGGAAGGGGCGGCGGCGGCTGAGGTGGCCGTGCCCAGAACGACCGCCATCGCCGCCGAGATGACGGCCCATCCGCCATGAGTACGCCTGCGCCTCACGAGTGACTCCTACGGGTTCGGTGGAACTGCCAAGCCGACGCCGCCCACGCTATGCCGCCCTCGGCGTGTCCGCCGGGCGAGCGTCGAAGGGGATGCGCCACCTGGGCTAGCCGCAATGCCGGTGACTTAAATGTCCTGCGCTCGTTGGTTGTGGTGTGGCGAGGGTGGGGCAGGTCAGGGTGCCTGCGGGTGAGCGGTTGT
>NZ_JBHUYJ010000140.1:0-17190 GCF_042668715.1 Streptomyces sp. NPDC057271 | reverse complement strand
CCGACCTGGACTCCCTCCACGACCTCGCGACCAGCCACGGAATCACCATCGCCACAGAGGTCAAGACTGCGGGTTAATGATCTGCAAGCCCTTAGGTTCGGTATCTTGACGCATGTTCGACCCGTGTTCGATGCGCGTGACGCATGTTTGACGCACGGACGGCGCGGTTTCTGATGGATCGTCATGCACGCTTGGCGACCGCCGAGCGGAGCCCTCGGCTGGGTGGCGGTGGGCACCTTGAAGTGGCTGGGGCACTGGCTGCCGAGTTGTTGGCTGCCCTTGCCCCATCCGCTTCTTGGTAGTGACGTTCCGTGACACTGGTTGGGGTGTCCGGTGCGTGTTGCGTCAGGGACCGTAGGGGTGATCGAACGCAGGCGCTTCGGGTGCGGTCCGCCTCCGCGCCGGCTTCGGCAAGGACGCACCCGGCGCCTCCTACCAGGCCCTTTACCTGATCGGCACCGTCAATGACGCAACCGGCGTCTCCCGCTCCACCGACAAGGGTGCCACCTGGCTCCGCGTCAACGACGAAGCCCACCAGCGGGGCGCCATCGGAGGCGTCGGCGTCATCACCGGTCCTGGCGCACCCTCCCGGCGGGCGCCAGCCGCGCGGCCGCATGCTCGGATCGCTGAGCTGCCGACCTGGACGGACGACCCCACTATGGGCTGGCTTCTTCAGTCACTTGGCGGGGGTCCACACGTCGATCGACGGATGGCCGACGGAGCGGCCGAGGTTCCAGGCTGGGGCATGACCCGTCGTACACAAGCGGGCCGACGCCGCCCCACCGCTGATCATGTGCGGGGCAGACCACATGGGAAAGGAATCTTGTGAGTACCGCATCCGCCCCGGAGGCGACGGGTGCCGAGTCCCTGCGCGTCCGCGAGACGCTCCAGGCGCTGTACGGATATGTCCGCCCGCACCGCTGGACCGTCGTACTCGGTCTGCTGCTGGCGCTGGCGGGGGCGGCCGGAGGGCTGCTCCAGCCGCTGGCCACGAAGGCGCTCGTCGACCGGCTCTCGTCCGGTGGCACGCTCACCACCATCCTGCTGGCGCTGACCGTGCTGGTGCTGCTGAGCACGGTGGCCGAGGCGTTCGGCGCCTACGTCCTGGAGCGGACGGCGGAGTCGGTGGTCTTGGCCGCCCGCCGCAGCCTCATTGCCAGGCTGCTGCGGCTGCGGCTCTCGGCCGTGGACCGGATGCAGCCGGGCGATCTGATGTCCCGGGTCACCTCCGACACCACGCTGCTGCGGGCCGTCAGCACCCAGGCGGTGGTCAACGCCGCGACGGGGGCGCTGACACTGATCGCGGCGGTCGTGGTGATGGCCTTCCTGGACGCCGTCCTGCTCGGAGTCACCCTCGTCGTGGTCGCGGTCGTCGGCGCGGGAGCCGCCCTGGTGATGCCGAAGATCGGACATGCCGCCGAGCGCTCCCAGGCCGCGGTCGGGGAGATGTCCACCGGCCTGGAGCGGGCATTCGGCGCGTTCCGTACGGTGAAGGCGTCCGGCGCGGAGGAGCGGGAGACCGCCCGCGTCGAGGCGTCGGCCCGGCGGGCGTGGCGGCACGGCGTCCGCGGCGCGAAGTGGGAGGCCCTGCTCGGAACGGCGGACAACCTCGCCGTCGAGCTGGCGTTCCTCGCCGTGCTCGCGGTCGGCGGGGCACGGGTGGTGTCCGGGGACATCCCCGTCTCCACGCTCATCGCCTTCCTGCTGTACCTGTTCTACCTGATGGAGCCGGTGTACAAGCTGGTCGAGGCGGCCTCCGCGTACCAGGAGGGCGCGGCCGCGATCTCCCGGATCAAGGAGGTGGACCGCCTCGCGACGGAGCCGCCGGCCACGCCGCAGCCGGCGCGGGCCCAGCCTTCGGCAGCCGTACGGCGCCCGGCGTCGATCCGCTTCGAGGACGTGTCCTTCCGCTACGGGCCCGGGCTGCCGTACATCCACCAGCAGGTGGACTTCGAGGTGCCGGGCGCCGGGATGACCGCCTTCGTCGGGCCTTCGGGCGCGGGCAAGTCGACGGTCTTCTCGCTCATCGAGCGGTTCTACGAGACGACCGGCGGGCGCATCCTGGTCGACGGCCAGGACATACGGCAGTGGCCGCTGTCCGAGCTGCGGTCCGTCATCGGGTACGTGGAGCAGGATGCTCCGGTCCTGGCCGGCACGCTGCGGGAGAACCTGGTCTTCAGCGCGCCCGGCGCGACGGACGACGACATCCGCGCCGTCCTCGCCCGGACCAGGCTCGACACCCTCGTCGACCGTCTCCCGCACGGCCTGGACACCCTGGTCGGGCACCGCGGTTCGAAGCTGTCCGGCGGTGAGCGCCAGCGCGTCGCGATCGCCCGCGCACTGCTGCGCAGGCCCCGGCTGCTGCTCCTGGACGAGGCGACCTCACAGCTCGACGCGGTCAACGAGCTGGCACTGCGGGACGTCATCGCCGAGACGGCACGCGAGACCACCGTCCTGGTGGTGGCGCACCGGCTGTCCACGGTGACGGACGCCGACCGCATCGTCGTCGTGGACGCCGGCACGGTCCGCGCGATCGGCACCCATAGGGAACTGGTGGATAGGGACGAGCTGTACGCACAGCTGGCAGCGACCCAGCTCCTGGTCCCGGCCGAGCGCCCCGCCGTGTGAGTGGGATGCTCCGCAGGGCTGCCCCCGCCATGCGGCGGATGCAGCCCTGCTGGGTGGCGGAGTAGCGACGGGGCAGCCGTCGGGTACCGGCGTACCAGACGGCGCGTGAGGCTGAGGACGGCGCCCGCGTCACCAGGCGGTTCGCTCCTGCACGCTCTGTCCGCCACCTCACCTGGAGTCCCCATGCCCGCCCTCGTGGCCAAGGGGCCAGCGGGTCCCGCTGAACAGAGCGGAGGGCCGCCCGCTCAACCTGATGCGGATGAGCGTCGGCCGGCAGGCCGCCCGCGCCCCGGACTGCTTGGCGCGCCCGGGCGTCCCCGGCACGGCAGCCTCGGTACCTTCGCCTTGCTGTACGGCCACGGCCGGTTCCTCGCCCCTCTGTTCGCCGAGAACCCCACCCACCCGGACACGTCCATCGAGCACATCTCGGCCCGGCGGCGGAGAACATCGCGGGCGAGGGGGACAACGAGTCGTTCGTCGCCTGCCTGTCCCGGCTGCCTCCCCACGCGGACCGCATCGTGTTCGCCGTCAGCTCCTTCGACGGCAGCACCTTCGAGACCGTGCAGAGCGCGCACTGCCGGATTGTCGACGAGAGCCTGGGCCGCGAGCTGGCCCGGTACGGCCTTCCCGCCCACGGCCCCCACACGGCGCTGATCATGGCGGAGGTGACCCGCGGCACCGGCGCCTGGACCATGGCGGCCATCGGTGAGCCGGTGGCGTGCACCACCTTCGCCGACCTCCTCCAGGCCGCCGAGGCGTGACCCGGCCGGCCCAGGTGCTCAGCGGACCTTCTCCGGGGTGACCGAGGAGGCGGAGACGGGGGCGGTGAGCAGGCGTGCGAGAGGCGTCGAGCCGGGGCCGTGGAGCAGGACGCTGCCGAGCACGGTGATGGTCATTTCGTACAGGGCGGTGTCCGCGGAGGGGCCGTCGGGGAGGGCGTTGAAGGCGAGCAGGCCGAACACGATCGAGGTGGTGCCGCGTGGCCCGAGGGCTCCGATCATGAGCCGTTCACGCCAGGTGAAGTCCGAACAGGATCGGGCCGACGCGTACGACGGTGAGCGCGGCGAGGCAGAGCAGCACGGTCGGCACGTCGATGCCCTCGCTCAGGGCGAGCACGGTGGCGTTGCCGAAGAAGAACCACATGCACATGGTCATGATCGAGCTGATGTCCTCGACGAGGCGGAAGTCCGAAACGTCGGGGACATAGGACTCCTGTCGCCGGGCCGGGGTCTGCCGGACGTACCGGAGGGCGATGCCGCAGGCGAACGCGGCGACGAAGCCGTTGCCGCCCGCCGCCACCGTCACGGTGTGGACGAGCAGCGGTGTGACCGGGACGAGGATGCGGCGGGACTGTCCGGTCATCCACTTCCTGCGGTCGACCGTGATCATCAGCCAGGCGAGCAGGGAGCCGAGGGCCACGCCCACCGCCAGGGCCTTCGCGGCGGAGGGCACGGCCGTGCCCAATGCCTGCGTGGGGGTGTGCGCCTGTGAGGTCGAGCCCGCCAGGATGAGGGCGAAGAGGAGGTGTCCCGTACGAGCGTCTCGGCCGGGGCGAAGTCGGTGGGGACGATGATGCCCGCGATGATCAGGAGGATCACCGCGGGCAGCTCAGGGAGCATCGGCGAGCCGAGCAGGACGACGGCGGCCAGGCTCAGGGGCAGCGCCACCAGCAGGGTGCGGGCGGCCGCGGCGGGATCGTTGCCGAACAGTCGGCCGCCCGGCAGTTCCGTCGCGTCGACGAACAACAGGACTGCCAGGATGACCTCGGCCACGTGCTGGGCGATCTCGGAGTTGAGCGTGACCGCGATCTGGCTGTGCGTGAACACCCCGGTGGCGATTCCCGCGAGGACCAGCACCACGGGGGCTCTGACGTGCCCCCGCTCAAGCTCTCGGGCAACGAGCGCTCACCCGGCTGTCACTGCGGTGATCACGTTCAGGACGAAGGTCATGTGGATTCCGGTTCCGGGGCGACAACACGTACGAAGCAAGAGGGGCCCGCCCTGCCGCGCAAGAAGCACGCTCCACGGGACTTCGTGAGCCTGGCCGGAGCGCCGCCTGTCCGACCCTAGGATCCACCGTCCGTGGACGTTGGCGTCGAGCGTTTCCGTCCAAGCCGCTCGGACCTGTTTCAGCCGTTCGGCGGGGTGGCGGAACCGGACGGCCGATGTGAGCGGGCCGTCGGAGCCGGAGCAGACCGTGAAAGACTGCCCGTCCCGGCCGGCGTCAACGGACGTGCTTCGCCGGCTTGGTGGCGGCGTTGAGCAGCTCCTCCAGCGGTCCGCGGCGGAAGAAGCGGGACCAGAGCGTGGCGAACACGGTCGCCCCGAGGATGAACGTGAGCACGGGGATCCAGGACGTCTGGGTGCTCTCGCCGGCCGACACGCCGAGCATGGACTGGGCGAGGAAGTGGCCGACGTAGGCCGTCAGGGACATGGTGCCCACGGCGATGACCGGCTTCGCGAGGCCGCGCAGGCGCGGAAGGCGGTCCATGAGCACCGTCGCACCGACGATCACGAGGATGGCGACGCCGACGCTGCCGATGATGTCGAACGTGGTGCCGCTGTGCGGCCCGGCGGACAACAGTTCCGAGGCCGCCCGCTGGGGGGCCTCGAAGGATCCGCTGCCGAAGGACGACGCCTTCTCGAACTCGGCGGACGACTTCCCGCCCTCCGCCGTGCTCCGCAGCGCGTCCTTGCCCGCCAGCAGCAGGGACAGGCCGTACGCGCCGACGGTCAGGGCGGCACCGAGCGCGGCCAGGCGCCGCTGGACGGAGACCGCCGACAGGTCGAGGCGCGCGAGCGCCATGCCGGCGACGACGAACGACATCCAGGTGATCGTCGGGTAGAAGCCGGTGAGCAGCAGGTCGAGCACGCCGACCTCGCTGATCTTCTTGAGGGGGTCGTAGGCGTCGATGGTCTGCTGGACGGACTCGCTGAGCCGCGAGTTCAGGACGAACGCCAGCTGGGGTGTGACGAGCGCAAGCCCGGCCGCGGTGATCGCCAGTGCCTTGGCGGACAGCCGCAGCAGGGGCAGGGCGAGGAGGAAGTAGACCCCGTAGAAGCCGAGGATGATCACGCCCCCGTACTCGATGGCCAGCACGGTGCCCAGGGCGAGCAGGACGACGGCCCGGATCGCGATGCGGGCATGGCGGGACGGTCCTCGAAACGGTACGGACATCGGCTGCGGCCCTCGGACTCGGCGCGAGGCCCACGGACCGATCCCACGGTATGAGCACGGCGGACGCCATCCGCCGAGCCTCGCCCGCCGACCTGCCGACCGGCCGGAGCGCACCCCCCGAACGGCTGGAGCCGACCCGCCGGGTGTCCACGGTCCGTGGGTGATCACGTCACCGCGTACCCTGCCCGGCGTACGGTCGACGTCAGGCGAACCGGTACCAGCACGCGGGACCCCCGGATGCACGGGCCGACCAGCGGGACAGCGCAGACGAGAGTGTGAGGCGGGACGCCGGTGATCCGGGTAGTGGTGGTGGACGACGAGGCCCTGGTGCGGTCCGGTTTCCAGATGATCCTGAACGCGTCCGACGGCATCGAGGTCGTGGCGACAGCGGAAGGGGCGCAGGCTGCCGACGTGGTCCGGCGCGAGTTGCCGGACGTCGTGCTCCTCGACATCCGCATGCCGGACGTGGACGGCCTGACCGTGCTGCGGCAGATCCAGACGTTGCCCGAACCGCCGCACGTCGCCATGCTGACCACCTTCGACACCGACGAGTACATCCTGACCGCACTGCGCTCGGGAGCCTCTGGCTTCCTGCTCAAGGACACCGAGCCCGAACAACTCGCCCAGCTGGTCCGCACCCTGGCCGCGGGCGGCGTCGTCATGTCGCCGAAGGCATCACGCGCGCTGCTCCGCAGCCACCCGGGGGCCGGAGCACCCCAGGACGCGGACGTCGCACGCGTAGGCCTGCTCAGCGACCGGGAACACGACGTCCTCGTCCTGGTCGCGGAAGGACTCTCCAACGCCGACATCGGCACCCGCATCCATCTGAGCGCGGGCACCGTCAAGGACCACGTCAGCTCGATCCTGACCAAGCTGCGGGTCTCCAGCCGCGTCCAGGCCGCGCTCCTCGCCGAGCGCGCCGGACTGCTCACCCACAACGACGACACGGCACGGGACGACGGACGATGAGCACGGGCCGGGCATGGTGGCGGCGTGTACCGCCCTGGGCCGTCGACACGGGGCTCGTGATGCTGGCCGCGCTCGACGCCTGGATCAACCTCCTGG
This sequence comes from Streptomyces sp. NPDC057271, assembly GCF_042668715.1. NCBI lineage: Bacteria > Bacillati > Actinomycetota > Actinomycetes > Kitasatosporales > Streptomycetaceae > Streptomyces > Streptomyces sp. NPDC057271. Next base: position 10,320 of record NZ_JBHUYJ010000140.1, on the reverse strand, counting down.
GCGAGGGCACCCCTGTGATGTGGGCCTGCGCCGCCGTAGGCTCCGCCGGCCTGTTCCTCCGCCGGCGCTTCCCGCTGGCCGTCTTCCTGCTGACCCTGCCCATGACCCTGTTCATGGACGTCGCCGTCGCTCCGATCGCCGCCCTGTACACACTTGCCGCGTCCACCCGCAACCGCCCGCTGCTCGCCGGCTGCGCCCTGCTGAACGCCACTGCGGCCACCCTCCTGTGGCCGTTGTCCGACGCGTTCGACGGCGACCGGACCTGGACTCTCGTCCAGTTCGTCTACACCCTGGCCACGGCCGTCGCCCCCGTCCTGTTCGGCCAGCTCTTGCAGGCCAGGCGCGACGTGGCCCGCCAGCTCGTCGAGGTCAAGGAGGCCCGGGAACACGAACGCGCCCTGTACGCCCAGACCGTCCTTGCCCGCGAACGCGTCCAACTGGCCCGCGAGATGCACGACGTCGTCTCCCACCAGGTCAGCCTCATCGCCGTCCAGGCCGGAGCCCTGCAGATGGCCGCCAAGGACCCCGACGCCCGCGAGGCCGCCCGCACCATCCGCACCCTCAGCGCGAACACCCTCGACGAACTCCGCCACATGGTCACCCTGCTCCGCGCCTCCGGTGGCGAGGCAACCGAACTCACCCCCCAGCCCACCCTTGCCGACCTCCGGCAGCTCATCGCCAACAGCGGCATCGAGACCACCCTGACCGGAGAGCTTCCTCCCGGTATCAGCACCACCGCCCAGCGCACCGTCTACCGCACGGTCCAGGAAGCCCTCACCAACGTGCGCAAACACGCCCCCGGAGCCCGTGCCGAGGTGCGCCTGTGGCACAGCCCGCGCCACTTCGGCGTCACCGTCACCAACACCGCCCCCACCCGCCCGACCGTTGCCCTTCCCAGCGCCCGCCACGGCCTCATCGGCCTGAAGGAACGCGCCGAACTGCTCGACGGCACCCTCACCGCCGAACCCACCCCAGAAGGCGGTTACAAGATCGAACTACGATCCCCCGCCCGGTCCGACTGAACATCAGCCGATGCGAGTTCTTGTAACGAGACCCAAGCCCGGACACTTCGGCCGAGGTGCTGGCGATGATGCGAGAACCTGTGGGATGGGCTCGCCCCGCAGTCGGGAGAGCACTTCACTCCAGGGCGGCATCCGTGATCCGAGGACGGATCACCTCAATGAGTACCGCCGCGGAGGTGACCACCTGAAGGACCTCGTGGTCGCGGTGTACGAACCTGGCCAGACCGCCGAGCTGTTGGCTGCCCTGCCCCCATCCGCCCGAGGCGCAGGCTTTGGCCGTATGCCTTCGTCGAGGCTAGGGTGTGCCGCCGTACTCGGTGGATCACTCCCCTGGGGAAGGTGGGAATGGGGCTCATTGACGCAGACCACGTGGGGCTGGTCGTCGCGGCGCAGGCCGGTGACGATCGGGCGCGCGAGGAGCTGATCGCCGCGTACCTGCCGTTGGTCTACAACATCGTCGGGCGAGCGCTGAGCGGACATGCCGACGCCGACGACGTCGTCCAGGAGACCCTGCTGCGCGTGGTGCGTGACCTGCCCGCCCTGCGTGCCCCGGAGAGTTTCCGGTCCTGGCTGGTGTCGATCACGCTCCGCCAGATCAATACCCATTGGCACCGGCAGCACGCCCTCGCCGACCGGACCACGGTCATCGACGAGGCACGCCGGATACCGGACGCCGGCGCCGAGCCCGCGGACGTGACGATCCTGCGGCTGCACGTGTCGGACGAGCGGCGCCGGGTCGTCGAAGCCGGCCGGTGGCTCGACCCGGACCACCGGGTGCTGCTGTCGCTGTGGTGGCAGGAATGCGCCGGTCTGCTCAGCCGGGAGGACATGGCCGCCGCGACGGGGCTCACGGTCGCGCACGTCGGAGTGCGCCTCCAACGCATGCGGGAGCAGCTGGAACTGTGCCGGACGATCGTCGCCGCGCTGGAGACCGACCCGCGCTGTCCGCGGCTGGGGGAGACCGTCGTCGGCTGGGACGGTCACCGTGCATCGGTGTGGCGCAAGCGGATCGCGCGGCACACACGTGACTGTCCGGTCTGCATGGCGACGTCGGCGGAACGGGTTCCGGCCGAACTGCTGCCCCTCAGCCTCACGACGCTGGCCGTCCCGGCCGCACTGATCGCCGCGCTGGCCGCCAAGGGCTTGCTGTCGGGTACGGCGACGAGCGCCGCCGGGCTGGTCGCGGCCCCCGTCGCCGTCGGCACGGCGACGGGGGGAGGCGGTCTGCACGGCGTGCTGATCGGCAAACTCCAGGCGGTGACCGCTCATCCGCTGGTGAGCCTCGCGACCGGAGCGGTGCTCATCGCCGGGACCGCCACCTACGCGACCTGGCCCGAACCGGCGCCTCGAGTGCCCGGCGCCACCGCCGCTCCCACGGTCGGCACTCCCACGCCCCTTCCCTCGCGCACCACCACCTCGGCCGGACCGTCCCCGACGAGTCCGTCCCCGGTGAGCCCGCCCTCGGTCGGCCCGTCCGCCGTCGCGGGCACCGTTCCGCTGGGCGCACGGTCACTGGAGTCCGCGGACAGTCCCGGTCTGTTCGTCACGTACACGGGCGACTTCGCGGCGCTCGGCAGCGTCGCCGCGTCCAGCAGCGCGCAGGCACGTCAGCGGGTCACCTTCACGGTCGTCGGGGGACTGGCCGACATGCGGTGCGTCACCTTCCGTGCCGCAGACGGCCGGTATCTTCGCCACCGCTACCTGCGGCTGCGGCTGAGCACCGACGACGGCAGCGCACTGTTCCGTGAAGACGCCACCTTCTGTCCCCGTCCCGGGGCGGTCGCCGGGTCCGTGACCTTGCACGCGCACAACTATCCGGGATCGGTCCTCCGCCACCGCGACGGCGGTATCTGGCTCGACGGCTCCGACGGCACGCGGGCCTTCGCCGGTCAGGCTTCCTTCATCGTGCGCAGCCCCGGGGCCTGAGCACCGCTCGTCGGGCGATCCCGACCGAGTCGCACCGTCACAACCGGTGCTCCTCCAGCCTGATCCCCCGCGGTTCCTGCCCCACGCCGTGACCGGCGTTCACTGCGGATCGGTGCGGCGCCCCTCTTTCACGGGCGCGACCAGGCCACGGCGTCCCACATAACGCTTTCTGCCTGCGAGATGCGTCACGGGGCAATCCTGCGGGCGGTGCGACTTTTCTGTTACGAGCCCCGGAGTTCGGAGGCCTCCACTTCAGGGGTGTCCTTCCCGCCGCCCGTCGTGACATGCCGGCGCGGCCGGGTCCCGACTTCCCCCACTGACGTATCCCCTGAAGAAAGCCCCTCACATGACGCAACACACCCACGAACCCAGGCCGACCGGTACGCAGGAACTCCGAGGAGAATCATGAAGGGCCTGCACCGGCTCCGCCGGCGTCGCCGGACATGGGCGATAGGGCTGTCGGCCACGGCGCTGGTGGCCGGCGTCGTGACGCTCCTTCCCAGCTCCGCCGGAGCCGGCAGCCTGGGCACCCAGGCTGCCCCCTCGGGCAGGTACTTCGGCACGGCTGTGGCCGCCGGCAGGCTCGGCGACTCCGCGTACACCGCGATCGCCGACCGGGAGTTCAACATGATCACCCCGGAGAACGAGATGAAGTGGGACGCCATCGAACCGTCCCGCGGCAACTTCAGCTTCGGCCCCGCGGACCGGATCGTCGATCGTGCCCTGGCACGTGGCCAGCGCCTGCGCGGCCACACCACGGTCTGGCACTCGCAGCTCCCCTCCTGGGTCGGCTCCATCCGCGACGCGAAGACGCTGCGTAGCGTGATGAACCATCACATCACCACCCAGATGACCCACTACAAGGGCAAGATCTACGCCTGGGACGTGGTCAACGAGGCGTTCGCCGACGGCGGCAGCGGCCGGCTCCGCGACTCGGTCTTCCAGAAGGTGCTGGGCAACGGCTTCATCGAGGAAGCGTTCCGCACCGCCCGTGCGGCCGATTCCTCGGCCAAGCTCTGCTACAACGACTACAACATCGAGAACTGGTCGGACGCCAAGACCCAGGGCGTCTACCGCATGGTCAAGGACTTCAAGTCCCGTGGCGTGCCGATCGACTGCGTCGGGTTCCAGAGCCACTTCGGGACGGGCGGCCCGCCGGCGAGCTTCAGGACCACCCTGGTCGGCTTCGCCGCCCTGGGCGTCGACGTCCAGATCACCGAGCTGGACATCGCCCAGGCATCACCCACCCACTACGCGAACACGGTCAGCACCTGCCTGTCCGTGGCCCGGTGCACCGGCATCACGGTGTGGGGCGTTCGCGACAGCGACTCCTGGCGCAGCGCCGAGAGCCCACTGTTGTTCGACAGCGGTGGCAAGCCCAAGCCCGCGTACACCGCCGTCATGAGCGCCCTCCATTCCGGCTCCGGTGCCACCCCGGGCAAGCCGACCGACGATACGGGGGAGATCAAGGGCGTTGCCTCCGGCCGCTGTCTCGACATCCCGGGCTCCGCCACCGCCAACGGCACCCGGGCCCAATTGTGGGACTGCAGCGGACAGACCGACCAGCGCTGGACCTACACCGCCGCCAAGCAGCTGAAGGCGCACGGCAACAAGTGTCTGGACGCCAAGGGCAAGGGCACCACCAACGGCACCCCGGTGGTCACCTGGGACTGCAACGGCGGCGCCAACCAGCAGTGGAACATCAACACCGACGGCTCGATCACCGGCGTCCAGTCCGGGCTGTGCCTCGACGCCGTCGGCGCCGCCACCGCGAACGGCACCACGATCCAGCTGTACGCCTGCGCGTCCGTCGGCAACCAGAAGTGGACTGGTCCCTCACTGACGGGCGGCGGAACGTGTGCCCTTCCATCGACGTACAAGTGGAGTTCGACGGGGCCCCTCGCACAGCCGTCGAACGGGTGGGCCGCGGTGAAGGACTTCACCCACGTGGTGCTGGGCGGCAAGCACCTGGTCTACGCGTCGAGCGCGTCGGGAACCTCGTACGGCTCGATGGCGTTCAGCCCCTTCACGAACTGGTCGGACATGGCGTCGGCCGGGCAGATCCGGATGAGCCAGAACGGGGTGGCGCCCACCCTGTTCTACTTCGCCCCCAAGAAGATCTGGGTGCTGGCGTACCAGTGGGGTGCCTCGCCCTTCAGCTACCGCACGTCGAGCGACCCCACCAACCCCCACGGCTGGTCCGCGCCGCAGCCGCTGTTCACCGGCAGCATCCCCCGCACCGAATCCGGCACCGGCCCGATCGACCAGACCCTGATCGCCGACGAGAAGAACATGTACCTGTTCTTCGCCGGTGACAACGGCAAGATCTACCGGGCGAGCATGCCGATCGGGAACTTCCCGGGCAACTTCGGCTCGTCGTACACGACGGTCATGAGCGACACGGCGAAGAACCTCTTCGAGGCGCCGCAGGTCTACAAGGTCCAGGGCCAGAACCAGTACCTCATGATCGTCGAGGCTCGGGGTGCGAACGAGCGGCGCTACTTCCGCTCGTTCACGGCCTCCAGCCTGAGCGGTGCGTGGACCCCGCAGGCCGCCGGCGAAAGCAACCCCTTCGCGGGCAAGGCCAACAGCGGCGCCACCTGGACCGACGACATCAGCCACGGTGACCTGATCCGTACCAACCCCGACCAGACCATGACCATCGACCCCTGCAACCTGCAGCTCCTGTACCAGGGCAAGTCCCCCACGGCGGGCGGACCCTACGACCAACTGCCGTACCGGCCGGGCGTCCTCACCCTGCAGCGCTGACCTGCCCGACCCACGGTTGCACAAGGAGAAACACCCCCATGAACAACCCCACCAACGCCGGACGCCGCGGACGTCACCGCCGTCGCGGGACCGCCACTGCTCTGCTGCTCGGTGTGACCGCCACCGTCGTGCCGTACCTCCTGTTCGTGCAGGACGACTCGCAGGCCGCGACGGTCGACGACAGTGCTTACTACAAGCTGGTCTCGGTGCGCAGCGGCAAGGTGCTGGACGTCAACGCCTTCTCCACCGCCGACGGCACCCGTATCCAGCAGTGGACTGATCAGAACACGGCCAACCAGCAGTGGAGGCTGCGCTCCACCGGCGACGGCTACTACGAGCTGGTGAACCGCAACAGCGGCAAAGTGCTCGGCATAGCGGGCGATTCGACCGCGCAGGCGGCTGCCGCCGAGCAGCAGACCGACAGTTCCTCCGCCTCCCAGGAGTGGCGGATCGACGAGGTGAGCGGTTCCGGCGCCGTCACCTTCACCTCCCGCAGGAGCGGCCAGGTCCTGGACGTCTCCGGAGCCTCCACGGCCGACGGCGCGGCGGTCATCCAGTATCGCGGCCATGGCAACACCAACCAGCAGTGGAAGCTGGTGAGGACGGCCGAGGCGCCGGCCACCGGGACCGGACCGTACGTGTGGAACAACGCCCAGGTGGTGGGCGGCGGTTACGTCACCGGACTGGTGTTCAACCTGCGGGAGAAAGGTCTGCTGTACGCGCGTACCGACATGGGCGGCGCCTACCGCTGGGACGGCGCGGCCGAGCAGTGGATCCCGCTGACCGACTGGCTCGGCGAGAAGGACTGGAACCTGCTGGGCATCGACGCGCTGGCCACCGACCCCGTCGACCCCGACCGGCTCTACCTCGCGACCGGCACCTACACCAACGAGTGGGCCGGCAACGGCGCGATCCTGCGCTCCACCGACCAGGGCCGCACCTTCCAGCGCACCGCCCTGCCGTTCAAGCTGGGCGGCAACGAGGACGGCCGCGGGGCAGGCGAACGGCTGGTGGTCGATCCCTCGGACAACCGCACCCTGTTGCTCGGCACCCGCAAGAACGGCCTGTGGCGCAGCACCGACAGCGGTGCGACGTGGCGGCAGGTCTCCTCGTTCCCCGTCAAGGACGGGGCGAGCAGCGGCGCGGGCATCTCCTTCGTGACGTACGGCCCGGCCGGCAGCAACACGGTCTACGCCGGCGTCGCCGACAGGTCCACCTCCCTCTACCGCTCCACCGACGGCGGCAGCACCTGGCAGGCCGTCCCCGGGCAGCCCACGGGCCAGTTGCCGCAGCACGGCGTGCTCTCCGGTGACGGCTCGCTGTACCTGACGTACACCAACGCCCTCGGGCCCAACGGCGTGACGGCGGGCTCGGTCTGGAAGCACACGCCGTCCGGTGGGACTTGGAAGGACATCACTCCGTCCCGCGGCTCGTACGGGTTCTCCGGCCTGGCCGTCGACCCGCGCAAGCCGTCCACGGTGATGGTCACCACCCTCGACCGCTGGTGGCCCGAGGACGAGATCTACCGCACCACCGACGGCGGCACGACCTGGAAGGCACTGGCGGACAAGTCGGTGCGGAACGCCTCCGCCGCTCCCTACGTCGGCACCCACACCGGGCACTGGATGACCGCCCTGGCCATCGACCCCTTCGACTCCGGGCACGTGCTGTACGGCACCGGCAACGGCATCTGGCGCAGCAAGGACGCAGACGCCACCGACAACGGCGGCACCAGCCACTGGACCGTGGGTGCGCGCGGGCTGGAGGAGACCGCGCTGATGGACGCCATCGCCCCGCCCGGCGGTGCCACCGTCATCACCGCCATGGGTGACCAAGGCGGTTTCCGCCACGACGACCTGACCAAGGTGCCCGCCGGGCGGCTCGGCAACCCGATGATGACCAACAGCACCGACATCGATTTCGCCCAGTCCAACCCCTCGGTGATGGTGCGTGTCGGCCGTGGCGGCACGCAGGACGGTGCCTACTCCACCGACGGCGGCATCAGCTGGAGCGGCTTCAAGGCGGAGCCGGTGACAGGCGCCCAGGACGGTCGTGTCGCGCTCGCGGCGGACGGCTCCACGATCGTCTGGACCCAGGCCGGCCAGGTGCCGTACCGATCGACCGACAAGGGGGCGAGCTGGTCGAAGGTCAGCGGCCTGGGCACCGACGCCGTGGTCGTCGGCGACCGCTACTCGGCCAGGACGTTCTACTCGCTGTCCGGCGGCACGCTCCACGCCAGCACCGACGGCGGAGCGACCTTCACCGCCCGTGCCACGGGCCTTCCCGCAGATGGCCGGCTCGCAGCCGTCCCCGGCATTGCCGGAGACCTGTGGATCGCCGGCGGTCAGGGCCTGTTGCATTCCACCGACGGCGGCCGCACCTTCACCAGGCTCGCCACGGTGAAGGCCGCCTCCGCCCTCGGCTTCGGCAAGGCCGCACCCGGCGCCTCCTACCAGGCCCTGTACATGATCGGCACAGTCAAGGACGTCACCGGCGTCTTCCGCTCCACCGACAAGGGCGCCACCTGGCTCCGCGTCAACGACGACGCCCACCAGTGGGGCAGCATCGGTGGCGTCGGCGTCATCACCGGCGACCCGGACACATACGGCCGCGTCTACATCGGCACCAACGGCCGCGGCCTCCAGTACGGCGACCCCTCCTGACCCGACACCGGATGCACTCACGATCGACGTCTGAGCTGAGGCGCGATCACTGACAGGCTGCCGCCCTCCTGGCCGACGGGACCTCTCGGCCGGAGGGCGGCTTTCCGCGGTACAGCGGCCCGTGGGCGGAGGTAGCGGAGCGGCGGCCTGGGTCTTTCGCGGGCGTGACCCGCGGGGAGGGTAGGTGCCGTGCGCCAGATAGTGCTGGCCGGCCCCGGTCAGGACGACGCTCCAGTACCCAGGTCGCCGAGGTGCGTTCGGGTGCGCTCGACGTGTTCCCCGGACTGCACGACGTGGAACGTGTCCTGGTGCCGGGGAGTGGTTCGACCTGCGACTATCAGAGCGTCATCAGCGGTAGGAGGCGCCGAGGTCGCGGTGAGACCTCCCGCCTACGTCTCCGAGGCGCATCCGCACTCTTTCCCGCGTCGGGACAGCCGGCCTTCTCCTCGCCGGGACGGCCTCCACCCGCCGCAGGGCATAGGCGCGATCCACCGGCCGCCTCCATGACGGCGGCCCGTCACCGTCAGCTGACGAGAAGGAGGCCGGCAGGTCCTTGCCGACGGCCTGGCAGGACAGGGACCGTGTCGCCGTAGGCGCCACGCCATCCACTCACCCTGCGGCGCCCAGGGAAAGCACCACACCCAGGCCCTGCTCTGCCTCGGCAGACGGCGGGCCGACGTCCTCTTCGCGGCGCTTCGCGACGGAACCTTCTACGAACCACATCCAGCAGCAGCGTCGTGACCAGGCAGGAAGCCGAACCAACGGCTACCGGTCCTCGCCCGCGCCAGGGACGTGAACCTCCACGCCGTAGTTGCCGATCAGGTCGGCCAGACCACGCGGGCACGCGTGCGGCGGCGACGGACCCGGCGAGGCTGTCTGTCGCGACGTCGACGCTCGTCGTCTCCATCAGGCCCCTGGTCTCTGGATCGCCCTGCTGGCCGTTCCTTGCTGTCCGCTGCATCTGCCCCGACAGGTGGCGGTCAATCCGGCGTGCGCGCGCTATGCCCCGCTCCCATCACTGTTCGAGGTCGATTACCTCACGGCCCGACACTCAAAAATCTATGTCGGCCGGAGTAGACATTGGGCGGTGGCCTGGCTATGGTTTCTCTCGTAGCCGAGAGAGACAGCAGGGCCTGGCAGAGACGAACTGCCGGCAAGCAGTACCAGCAGTACAGGTGGTTGTAGTTCGCAGGACGGTGCGGCGGTGGAGTTTCGAAGCCAGGGTTGTTGCAGGACGGCGACGGGACTGACGGCCGGACCGGGTGGCCCGCGGTGATCAGGGGCCGCCGCAGCGGGGCCGCGGTCATGGCAGATGCGGCGCCCGCGAGTGCAGTGCGCAGTACCCAGCAGCGAAGTCAGTGAGCGGTACCTCGGTGAAGGCGTCGGCTGCGGACGCGCGCACCGGGAAGTTCGGCAGTGGGGTTCCAAGCCAGAGCAGACGCAGGACGGGCAACGGGGCTGGCTGCCGAAGAGACACGCAGCAGTTCGCATCACCCGCAGTTCAGTAGTGCGCAGTACCCCGATGGTAGGAAGTTGATCACCGAGGGAAGAACGGAGGGACGAAGCACCATCTGGATCGCCCGGGCGGAAGTCGCAGCCCGGGTACCGCAGGACATCGATAGTGAGGTGGTCTCCGGTCAAGCAACCGCGATCCCCGCACTCCCGACAGAGACTGGGTCGGGTAGGCGGACACAGAAGGCCGGCGCGGTATCAGGCCCGGCACGTGGTGTAGAAGTTCCTTCGGGGCCCTGGTGCCGTACGGCACCAGGGCCCCTCCATGCGTTCCCGAGAGAGGTGCAAATGACAGCAGACGACTCGTACGGCCGTCTCGACGACGACGACTACCCCGCCTACGCCATGGGCCGGGCCGCCGAGATGCTCGGCACCACCCAGGGCTTCCTCCGCGCCATCGGCGAAGCCCGCCTCATCACCCCGCTGCC
>NZ_JBHUYJ010000139.1:0-17222 GCF_042668715.1 Streptomyces sp. NPDC057271 | reverse complement strand
CGGCTACGACGTCCCCGGCCGGGGCCGGTACGGAACGGTGGTCCGGGAAGACACCGCCCCGCGCTTCTTGTGGTGACCGCACCCCGCCGTGGTGGGCAGTCGCTCCGCGCAGCTGCGCCGGGGTGCGGGTGGGGCCCTGAACGGAAGGCGCCCGCCAGGGCGCCGTCCCGTGTGCCCACCCGTCCCGCCCAGCGGAACGACCGCCCACACGGGCGCGGGCGGGTGGCGGAACGACCGCCCACACGGGCCCCGTCAGGCTCCCGCAGCCCCGCGGAAGCGGGTCGTGCGGTGGACCGGGTCCGTGTCGATCTTGGGGATCACGTGCTCACCGATCAGCTTGATCGTGTTCATCGTGTCCTCGTAGCCGATCCCGATCGGCAGGCCGAACGACAGCTGGTCCGCGCCCGCCTGCTCCCAGCGCTTGCACTGGCCCAGCACCTCCTCCGGGTCGCCGCAGATCATCAGCTCCTCCGCGATGAGGAGTTCGATGATCTCCGCGCTGTACTCGGGGAGCAGCTCCGGCCACTCGGGGATGCCCTCGGGCCGGGGGAAGGTGTCGTGGTAGCGGAAGAGCAGCGACTGCAGGTAGTTGAGGCCGCCGCCGACGGCGATCTCGACCGCCTTGTCGTGCGTCTCGGCGCAGATCGCGGTCGAGGTGACCATCACGTTGTCGTTGACGAAGTCGCCGACCGCCTTGGCCTCCTTGACGGCCGTCTTGTACGACTCGACGACCCACTCCATGTCGGAGACCTTCTGGACGCTGAAGCCGAGGACGCCGAGCCCCTTCCTGCCCGCCATCGCGTACGAGGAGGGCGAGCCCGCCGCGTACCACATGGCCGGGTGGGACTTCCCGTACGGCTTGGGCAGCACCTTGCGCGGCGGCAGGGACCAGTGCTTGCCCTGGAAGCCGACGTACTCGTCCTGGAGCCACATCTTGGGGAACTCGGCGATCGTCTCCTCCCAGATCTCCTTCGTGTGGTTCATGTCGGTGATGCCCGGCATGAACCCGAGGATCTCGTGGGAGCCCGCTCCGCGGCCCGAGCCGAACTCGAAGCGGCCCTGGGAGAGGTGGTCGAGCATGGCGACCTTCTCGGCGACCTTGACCGGGTGGTTCACCGGCGCCAGGGGGTTGAAGATGCCGGAGCCGAGGTGGATCCGGTCGGTGGCGTGGGCGAGGTAGCCGAGGTAGACGTCGTTCGCCGAGAGGTGCGAGTACTCCTCCAGGAAGTGGTGCTCGGAGGCCCAGGCGTACTTGAACCCGGACGTGTCCGCCTGGATGACGTACTCGGTCTCCTCCATCAGTGCCTTGTGCTCGGCCTCGGGATCGGTCTCGGCACGCTTGCCGACGTATCCCTGTACGAAGATCCCGAATTCCAAGGGGGTTCACCGTCCTCGTTGTTTCTGACGAATCGTCAGATTCTCGATGTGCCCGACTTTCGCACCGTGGGGCAGGTGCGTCAATACCTGATGGGGCGTCAGGCCGACTCGGAGGCGGTCAGAAGAGCTTCACGCCCGCCAGCCAGCCGCCGTCGATGACGAACGGCTGCCCCGTGATGTACGAGGAGTCGCCGGAGGTCAGGAAGAGCGCGAGCGCCGCCACCTCCTCGGGCCTCCCGATCCGGCCCATCGGCACCAGCTGCCGGTACAGCCCGGCCGTCGCCTCCGGATCGACGCCCTCCGGGTTGCTCATCGGGGTGTCGATCGCCCCCGGACAGACCGCGTTGACCCGTATCCCCTTCGCCGCCAGCTCCAGGGCCGCGACCCGGGTCAGCCCGAGCACGGCGTGCTTGGTCGCCGCGTACGCGCCGACGCCCGCCATGCCGGTCAGACCCGTGTACGAAGCGGTGTTGACGATCGTGCCGCCGCCGGCCGCCTCGATCTCGGGGGCGACCGCACGGATCCCCAGGAAACAGCCGACCTGGTTGACCGAGACGATCGCCTGGAACTCCTCCAGAGGCGTGGAGACCAGCTCGTTGAAGCGCAGGATGCCCGCGTTGTTCACCAGGCCGTCGATCCGCCCGAAGCGCTCCCTGGCGACGGCGACCGCCGCCGTCCAGTCCTCCTCGCGCGTGACGTCGAGGTGGACGTAGACCGCGCGCTCCTCCCCCAGCTCCTTCGCCAGCGCCTCGCCGGGAGCGTCGAGCACGTCGGCGAGGACGACCCGCGCCCCCTCGGCGGCGAAGAGCCGCGCCTCCTGCTCGCCCTGTCCGCGCGCCGCGCCGGTGACGACGACGACCCGCCCGTCCAGCTTGCCCATGTCCGTCCACTCCTCAGCTCAGGTGGGGGGCGACCTCGACGGCGAACGCCGCCATCTGGTCGGTGAGTTCGGTACGGCTCCGGGAGCGGAAGCGGACCTGGACCTGGTGCACGCCCATCGCTCCGTACGCGTTCAGCGACTCGGCGAGGGCCTCCGGCCTGCCGGAGAGCGTGCGCCGTCCGACGTCCCAGCTCGCCTCGCCGACGTACAGGGCCTCGACGATCGCCCCGACGGTGATCGGGTCCTCGATCCTGGCCTCCTCGCGCAGGCTCCTGAGCCGGGCGATCCGGGCGGGGAGCCTGTCCCTCGGGTCGCCCTGGGGCAGCCAGCCGTCCCCCTTGAGGGCGGCCCGGCGCACGGCGGCCGGCGAGGAGCCGCCCACCCAGACGGGCACCCGTTCCTGCGCGGGCCGGGGCCGCTGCCCGAGGTCCTTGAAGGCGAACCGCTCGCCCGCGTGCTCCGGATACTCCTCCGGACCGAGCGCCGCCCGGAGCGCGTCGATCGTCTCGTCGAGCACGCCCCCACGCCCGGCGAAGTCCGCCCCGACGGCCTCGAACTCCTCCTGGACGTGCCCGGCCCCGACCCCGAGGACCAGACGGCCGCCGGAGAGATGGTCGAGGGTGGCGTACGCCTTGGCGGTCACCAGGGGGTGGCGCAGGCCGACGACGGCGACGTGCGAGAGCAGCCGGACGCGTTCGGTCGCGGCGGCCAGGAAGGAGAGCGTGGCGACCGGGTCGTACCAGACGGTGCTCATGGGCCCGGCGAGGCGGCGCGGGATGGCGACGTGGTCGCAGCTCGCGATGTAGTCGAAGCCGGTCCGGTCGGCGACGCGGGCGACCTCCACCAGGTCGGCGGGGCCCGCGGCGGCCTCCCAGGGCTCGGCGTAGAGAGTGGATTGCGACTGTACGGGCAGCTGCAAGCCGTAGACCACCATGCTGGACCCCTTAACTGACGGACCGTCAGAGATTGAGGGACCCATAGTCAGGGCACGCCCGCCGTCAGGCAAGGGTTGCACCGGAACGAGGACGGGCACGGTCCCGACGTGGCGGTACCCAAGAACGCGGGAGGCCGGGTCGGCTCCGTGCGGCATCGGACGGCGAGGGCCGGGGAACACAGGAGCGCCTCGGCCATCGACCTGCTCATCGCCGCCACGGCGGCCCACCACGGGCTCACCGTCCTCCACGACGACGCCGACCACCGCACGGTCGCCCGACATGCGGCCGACCTCAGCGAGCACAACGTCGACGACGTTCCCCAGGGACCGCGGGAGACCGCTGCCCCGGGAGAGGCCTCCCTGCGTCTCCTTACGGCGTCCAGAGCCCGTCCGGGGTCAGCCCGAGCAGTGCGATCGCGTTGCCGCGCACGATCCGCTCCACGACGTCCGGCGCCAGGTGCCCCATCTGCGCCTCGCCGACCTCGCGCGACTTGGGCCAGGTGGAGTCGGAGTGCGGGTAGTCCGTCTCGTAGAGGACGTTCCCGACACCGATCGCGTCCAGGTTCCTCAGGCCGAAGGCGTCGTCGAAGAAACAGCCGTAGACGTGCTCGGCGAAGAGCTCCGACGGCGGGCGCAGCACCTTGTCGGCGACACCGCCCCAGCCGCGGTTCTCCTCCCAGACGACGTCGGCGCGCTCCAGGATGTACGGGATCCAGCCGATCTGGCCTTCGGCGTACATGATCCTCAGGCCGGGGAAGCGCTCGAACTTCCCGCTCATCAGCCAGTCCACCATCGAGAAGCAGCAGTTGGCGAAGGTGATGGTGGAGCCGACGGCGGGCGGTGCGTCGGCGGAGGTGGACGGCATCCGGCTGGAGGAGCCGATGTGCATGGCGACGACGGTTCCGGTCTCGTCGCAGGCGCGAAGGAACGGGTCCCAGTAGTCGGTGTGGACCGAGGGGAGCCCGAGGTGCGGCGGGATCTCGGAGAAGGCGACGGCGCGGACCCCGCGTGCGGCGTTGCGCCGCACCTCCTCGGCGGCCAGCTCGGCGTCCCACAGGGGTATGAGGGTCAGCGGGATCAGCCGCCCGCGGGCCTCGGGCCCGCACCACTCCTCCACCATCCAGTCGTTGTACGCGCGGACGCCGAGGAGACCGAGCTCGCGGTCGGTCGCCTCGGTGAAGGTCTGCCCGCAGAAGCGCGGGAAGGTGGGGAAGCAGAGCGCGGACTGGACGTGGTTGACGTCCATGTCGGCCAGCCGGTCGGGGACGCTGTACGAGCCGGGGCGCATCTGCTCGTAGGTGATGACCTCCAGCCTGATCTCGTCGCGGTCGTAGCCGACGGCGGTGTCGAGGCGGGTGAGCGGCCGGTGCAGATCCTCGTACACCCACCAGTCGCCGATCGGCCCGTCGTCGCCCTTGGCACCCATGACGGGTGCGAACTTTCCGCCGAGGAAGGTCATTTCCTTCAGGGGCGCACGGACGATCCGGGGTCCGGTGTCGCGGTACCTGGACGGGAGCCGGTCCCGCCAGACGTGAGGCGGCTCCACGGTGTGGTCGTCCACCGAGATGATCTTCGGGAAGGTCTCCATGGGTGTCACGGTAGCGCCGATCTGACGGCCCGTCAGCTCCTTGGTCGGCCGAATCATGTGGCAGGACTTGTGCAGACAGTGACCCGATGCTGACGCATCCCCTCCGGGCAAGGCAGACTGTCAGGGGCGAAACCAGCGGTACGGCAGGGGGAGCTATGGACCGTGAGAACGGCCCGCGCGTTCCGGAGCAGCGAGCTCCGCTGACAGGTCGCGTCCGCAGGGACGACCTGCGCTTCAGTGTGCTCGGCCCGGTACGCGCCTGGCGGGACGGCGCCGCCCTCCCCTCGGGCTCACCCCAGCAACGGGCCCTGCTCGCCGCGCTGCTCCTGCGCGACGGGCGCACGGCCACGGCCGGCGAGCTGATCGACGCCATCTGGGGCGAGGAGTCGCCCTCGCAGGCGCTGGCGGCGGTACGGACGTACGCCTCGCGGCTGCGCAAGGTCCTCGACACCGGGGTCCTCGTCAGCGAGTCGGGCGGCTACGCCATCCGTACCGCCGACGCCGGAGCGCTGGACCTGAACGTCGCCCAGGAACTGGCCGCCGAGGCCGACAAGCTGCGGGGCGCGGGCGACCGCGCGGCGGCCAGGTCCCTGCTGAACAAGGCCCTCGGACTGTGGGACGGCGAGGCCCTCGCCTCCGTACCGGGGCCGTACGCCGAGACGCAGCGGGTACGCCTGGAGGAGTGGCGGCTACAGCTCCTGGAGACCCGGCTCGACATGGACCTGGAGGCCGGCGCGCACGCGGAGACCGTCTCCGAGCTGACCGCGCTGACCGCCGCCCACCCGCTGCGGGAGCGCCTGCGCGAACTGCTCATGCTGGCCCTCTACCGCAGCGGCAGGCAGGCCGAGGCACTGGCCGTCTACGCCGACACCCGCCGGCTCCTCGCCGACGAGCTGGGCGTCGACCCCAACCCGGAGCTCGCCCGCCTCCAGCAGCGGATCCTCCAGGCCGACAGCGAACTGGCCCGCCCGGTGGAGGAGTCGGCTCCGGCGCCCGTCGTCTCCCGGCCCGCCCAGCTCCCGGCCACGGTTCCGGACTTCACCGGCCGCAACTCCTTCGTACGGGAACTGGGCGGGCGACTGGCCACGGCGGAAGGCTCCGTGATGGCCGTGTCGGCGCTCGCGGGCATCGGCGGCGTCGGCAAGACGACCCTCGCCGTACACGTGGCGCACGAGGCGCGTCCGCACTTCCCCGACGGTCAGCTCTACGTCGACCTCCAGGGCGCGGGCGCCCGTGCGGCGGCCCCCGAGACCGTCCTCGGCGCGTTCCTGCGGGCCCTCGGCACGCCCGACTCCGCGATCCCCGACTCACTGGACGAGCGGGCGGCGCTCTACCGCTCGACGCTGGACGGCCGACGGGTCCTCGTCCTGCTCGACAACGCGCGGGACGCGGCCCAGATCCGCCCCCTTCTGCCGGGCACGGCGGGCTGCGCGGCGCTGGTGACCAGCCGCATCCGGATGGTGGACCTGGCCGGGGCGCACCTGGTGGACCTGGACGTCATGTCGCCGGAGGAGGCGCTCCAGCTCTTCACCCGGATCGTCGGCGAGGAGCGCGTCTCGGCGGAACGGGAAGCGGCGCTCGACGTGGTCGCCGCGTGCGGCTTCCTCCCGCTGGCGATCCGTATCGCCGCCTCCCGGCTGGCCGCCCGCCGCACCTGGACGGTGGCGGTCCTGGCGGCGAAGCTCGCCGACGAGCGGCGCCGCCTGGACGAACTCCAGGCGGGCGACCTCGCGGTCAAGGCCACCTTCGAACTCGGCTACGGCCAGCTGGAACCGGCCCAGGCACGCGCCTTCCGCCTCCTCGGCCTGGCCGACGGTCCGGACATCTCGCTCGCGGCGGCCGCGGCCGTCCTCGACCTCGAACTCCACGACGCGGAGGACCTCCTGGAGGCGCTGGTGGACACCTCCCTCCTGGAATCGGCGGCCCCGGGCCGGTACCGCTACCACGATCTGGTGCGGCTCTACGCGCGTGCGTGTGCGGGGGTCCCCCATGCCGGAGGCCAGGGGAGCGACGAACAGCCTTCGGTGGAACGGGAACTGGCGCTGTCCCGGCTGCTGGACTTCTACCTGTCGACGGCGGCCCGGGTGTACGCGATCGAGCGGCCGGGGGAGCGGGTCCTGGACCACTTCGAGCGCACCCGGTATCCCGGTCTCACCTTCGACACACAGGAAGCCGCCCTGGACTGGCTGTTCACCGAGGCCGACGGGCTCCTCGCCTGTGCCCGCCAGTCCGCCACCAACGGCCTCCTCCGCCGCGCCGCGGACCTGCTGATGGCGGCCGTCGACCTCGCCGAGTCGGGGGCGAACACGCATCAGTTCGCACAGGCGGCCACGGCCGTGAGCGAGGCCGCGGCGAAGGCAGGGGACAAGCGGGCGGAGGCCCGGTCCCGGACGATGCTCACCCATGTGCACAGCACCTCGGGCCGGTTCGGCGAGGCCGCCGACGAGGCCCGCCGCGCGCTGGACGCCGGCCTCGCGGCCGGCGACCCCGTCTCGTCGGCGCAGGCGCCCAACCAGCTGGGCATCATCGCGCTCTACGAGAGCCGTCACACGGACGCGGAGACCCATCTGTCGCAGGCGCTCGCCGCGTTCAGGGCGGACCAGAACAAGCCCGGGGAGGCCAGCGCCCTGTGCAACCTGTCCCGGGTGCACCTCGCCATGGGCCGGATCACCAGCGCGGTCGAGCTGGCGCGCCAGGGGATCGCGATCTACGAGGAGGCGGACGACGGTCTGCCGCTCCGCCTCGCCAACGGCAAGTACGCGCTGGGCCTCGCACTCACCGAGGCCGGCGAGACCGGTCAGGCGCGTGCCGTCCTCACCGAGGCGCTGAACGTCTTCCAGGAGAGCCGGCAGAAGTTGTGGCACGGCATGACGCTGTTCCGGCTCGCCGAGGTCAATCTCGCCGAGCGCAAGTCCGCGTCGGCGGCGTCCCACGCGGAACAGGCGCTCGCCGTCCTGCACGGGATCGGCGGCGAGTGGCGGCGGGCCAACGTCCTGACGGTGCTGGGGCGCGGTCTGTCGGCGCTGGGTCAGATCGACCGGGCCCGCGTGTGCTGGCGTGAGGCTCTGACGGTCTTCGAGGAGCTCGACTCCCCCGAGGCCGGGGACGTCCGCGCGCTGCTGCACCCGGCCGCGGTGGCGTGACCGCGTCAGGTCGTTCATCAATCGTTTATCGCTGCACGGCACTCTCATGCATGTCGATCCGCCGCGTCGGGGGGCAGACGAATCGAGATGAGGCCCCACCGTTAGGGTGATCGGCCCTGGACGTCCCACCCGGCGATCCACGGGGGAATCGCCGGGCGGGCGTCGCTCTCGCCACGTCCATCAGCTACAGGAGATGACCTTCATGGCCGACAACCTCAAGCCCACCGACGCCCACGCCACGGGCGAGGAGATCACCACGCTGGACGCGCACGCGACGAGCGAGCCCATCAAGCCGCTGGACGCCCACGCGACGAGCGAGCCCATCAAGCCGCTGGACGCCCACGCGACGAGCGAGCCCATCAAGTAGCGACCCGGGCCGGCCCCACGGGGGAACGAGGGGCCGGCTCGCGACGGGGGACGGCCCCGGCGGCGCCATCGGGGGAGCCGCCGAGGCCGTGACCGTCCGGAATGCCGAAGGCGATGGCTCGGGGGACGTCCGACGGCCGGGGGGGGACCGGTCGGGCAGAGCCTGTCGCGTCGAGCGACCGGACGGTGAGGAGGGGCCGGGCATCCGCCCGGCCCCTCTCGCGTCGGCTACGGGATCCCGGCCAATCCGTCGCCCCCACCTGGCCGGAATGTCACGCAACCGTCGAACTGACGTTCTCGATCGCGCAGGCTGGAACGGCACGCAAGCCCCTGTCCGCACAAGGAGTCGCCATGTCCCGCACCGCACGCTTCCTGGCCGGAGCCTTCATCGCCGCGATGTTCGCCGCAGGCACGGCGACCCCGGCCCAGGCGGACTTCCACGCCACGGGCCTCACCCTCCAGGACTTCCACGCCACGAAGGCCGGGCCCCAGGACTTCCACGCCACGAGCGCCGGGGCCCAGGACTTCCACGCCACGAAGGCCGGCCCTCAGGACTTCCACGCCACGAAGGCCGGCCCTCAGGACTTCCACGCCACGGGCTCCGGGCCCCAGGACTTCCACGCGACCTGATCACCGGCCCGGTTCGACTCCACCGGTCACACCGGTCACACCGGTCACACCGGTCACACCGCCCGGACCACCACATACCCTCAGCGCGAGCGGCCCGCGTCATCCAGCGGCAGCCTCGTCACCAGGCTCGCGCCCCGCTCGCTCCGTCCCACTGTCAGCGTCCCGCCGTGGCGGGTCGCGATCTCTCTCGCGATCGGGAGGCCCAGGCCCGCGCCGCCCGCCGCGCGGGTGCGGGACTCGTCGAGGCGGGTGAAGCGGTCCCGGTCGGCGGGCGGTCACGGTGGGCATCGGCGACGGAGCCGCGGTCCTGCGGCGGGCGGAGGGGACGGGGTGGCGGCGCTGCCACGCGGAGCACGGCATCGTGGTCCTGCGTGCTCAGCGCGCGTACGAGCCCAGCCCCACCAGGCAGTAGACGTACTCGTTCACCGTCGCCCCGTTGATCGTGTAGCGGTGCGAGAAGGCGTACTGCGTCTTCGGGTTGGCGTTGCAGCGGTTCAGGTCCGAGGTCAGCGGGAACGTCTGGATCACCCGGTAGTGCGCGTCCGAGGCCGAACAGTCCACCTCGTCGATGTCGCTCACGCTCTGCGGCGTCGTGGAGTCCGGCAGCGTGCCGTTGAGGCAGGTGCCCTTCGTGTACGGGTCAGGCGGGGCCTCCGTCGTGGGGGCCGGGTCGGTCGTCGGGAACGGGGACGGGGTCGCGGTGGTGGTGGCCGGCGGCGAGCCCGCCGTCGGCGTCTCGTCGTCGCCGTCGTTCGTGAGGACGAGCGCCGCGATCACCGCGCCGATCACGCCCAGCGTCACCAGGCAGCCCCACGGACTCGACGTGCGTGCGGGCTGGGCCGGACCGGCGACCTGGATGCGCAGGAGCACCGTGCCGGTGCCGGTCTGCGCCCGGACCAGGTCGCCGTGGCGGCACGGCGGGATCCGGATGCGGGCGGGGCCGGCCGGCAGCGTGAGCGTGAGGGTCACCCCCATGGCCGCCTGCTGTGGGGTCAGGGTTAAGGGGAGTTCGGGGGACGACACCGGCTGCTCCAAGGGAGGACGAGGGGAAGGGACGCCGTGCGGTGCGGATTGTTCCCGGCCCGGCCGCCGTGAAGCCGGCGTTCCGCCGGTCAGCGACGATGTTGTGACCTCAGCACCCCCTTCACCACCTTGCCGCTCGCGTTCCTCGGCAGCTCCGCGACGAACTCCACCTCCCTCGGCACCTTGTAGTTGGCCATCTCCCGCCGCGCCCACGCGATCAGGTCGTCCGCCGTGACCCTCGCCGACGGCCGCCGCACCGCGAACGCCTTCCCGACCTCCCCGAGCCGCGGGTCGGGAACGCCGATGACCGCGACATCGGCGATGTCCGGGTGCAGGCCGAGGAGTTGCTCGATCTCCGCCGGGTAGGCGTTGAAGCCTCCGACGATGAACATGTCCTTGATGCGGTCCGTGATCCGCAGGTTGCCCGCCTCGTCCAGGACCCCGACGTCGCCGGTGTGGAGCCAGCCGTCCTCGTCGACGGCCCGCGCCGTCTCCTCCGGGTCCTCGAAGTAGCCGCCCATCACGTGATGGCCGCGCACCAGCACCTCCCCCGCCGCCGAGAGCCTGACCTCGGTGCCGGGGATCGGACGGCCGGAGGTGGTCGCGATGACGTCCGCGGGGTCGCCTCTGCGGCACATCGTGACGATGCCGCTCGCCTCGGAGAGTCCGTACGCCGTGAGGACCGTGCCGATCCCCAGCTCACCGCGCAGGCGCTCCACCAGCCGCAGCGGCACGACCGCCGCGCCCGTGACCACGAGCCGCAGGGCGGAGAGGTCGTACGAGGAGCGGGCCGGGTGGTCCAGGAGCGACTGGTGCAGGGTGGGCGGGCCGGGCAGGACCGAGATGCGTTCGGCGGCGATGTTCGCGAGGGCGGTGTCGACGTTGAAGACGGGCTGCGGGACCATCACCGCCCCGCGCATCAGACAGGCGATGATCCCGGCCTTGTAGCCGAAGGTGTGGAAGAACGGGTTCACGATCAGATAGCGGTCGCCCTCCCGCAGGCCCGCGAGCTCCGACCAGATGCCGTAGCAGCGCAGCGTCTGCGCGTGCGTGATCACCGCGCCCTTCGGCGCACCCGTGGTCCCCGAGGTGTAGACGATGTCCGAGGGGTCGGCGGAGTCGATCGTGTCGGCCCTGGCACGGACCTCCGCCGAGGAGACCGCCTCCCCCTCCGCCAGGAAGTCCTTCCAGGTCGTGTACTCCTCGGGCGCCCCGTCCGCGAGCACCACCACCCTTTCCAGGTGTGGGAGTTCGACCCCGGCTCGGCGCAGCGAGGCGACGTACGAGGTGCCCAGGAAGGTCCCGGTGACGAAGAGCAGCTTCGCCCGGGAGCGGGAGATGACGTACGCCGCCTCCGTGCCCTTGAAGCGGGTGTTCAGCGGGACGAGCACCGCCCCCGCCGTCACCGCCCCGAGCGCCGAGACGATCCAGTCCAGGGTGTTGGGCGCCCAGATCGCGACCCGGTCGCCACGCTCCACGCCTGCCGCGAGGCAGGCCGCGGCGGCGCGTTCGACGCGCTCGCCCAGCTCCTCGTACGAGACGCGGGTACGGCCGTCGACCACCGCCTCCGCCGCTCCGTACCGTTCGGCCGCCGAGCGTACGAGCCCCGCTATCGAGCCCCATTCCAGGTCGCCGCGCATCGCAGTCCCTTCCGCCGCACCCGTAGCTGACTATCCGTCAGATTAGCTGTACCCTGACGCGCTGTCAGCAGCTCGCGATCGGGGAGGTTGCAGTGCTCAAGGACGCCACGGCCATCGTCGGAATCGGACAGACACCATTCGCGAAACAGCTCCCCGAGTCCGAGAAGACGCTCGCCTGCCGGGCGATCCTCGCGGCACTCGACGACGCCGGCATCGCGCCCTCCGAGGTCGACGCCTTCGCCTCGTACACGATGGAGGAGACCGACGAGGTCGAGGTCGCCAAGGCCATCGGCGCCGGTGACGTCACCTTCTTCTCCAAGGTCGGCTTCGGGGGCGGCGGCTCGTGCGCCACCGTCGGCCATCTCGCCGCCGCCGTCGCCACCGGGCAGGCGAGCGTCGGGGTGGCCTGGCGGTCACGCAAGCGCGGCAGCGGGCCCCGGCCGTGGAAGAACACCGCCGTGCAGCTGCCCACCCCCGGCCAGTGGACCCGGCCCTTCGGGCTCCTGCGGCCCTCCGACGAGATCGGCATGCTCGCCCGCCGCTACATGCACGAGTACGGCGCCACCCGCGACCACCTCTTCAACGTCGCCCTCGCCTGCCGCAACCGCGCCAACCAGAACCCGGCGGCGATCATGTACGAACGCCCGCTGACCCGCGAGATGTACATGACCGCCCGCTGGATCAGCGAACCCCTCTGCCTCTTCGACAACTGCCTGGAGACGGACGGGGCGTTGGCCTGCGTCATCGTCAGCGCCGAACGGGCCCGCGACTGCCGGCGGAAGCCCGTGTACGTCCACTCCGCCGCCCAGGGCCTGCCCTCCCAGCACCACGGGATGGTCAACTACTGGAACGACGACCCGCTCACCGGGCCCGCCTGGACCGCCGCCCGACACCTCTGGAAACAGGCCGACTTCGGGCCCCAGGACGTCGACGTCGCCCAGATCTACGACGCGTTCACCCCGCTCATCCCGCTCTCCCTGGAGGGGTACGGCTTCTGCGACCGCGGCGAGGGCGCCGCGTTCACCGAGGGCGGCGCGCTGGAGATCGGCGGCCGGCTGCCCGTCAACACCGGCGGCGGCGGACTCAGCGAGGCGTACGTCCACGGCTTCAACCTCATCAACGAGGGCGTGAAGCAGCTCCGCGGCACCTCCACCGCCCAGGTCCCGGACGCCGCCACCTGCCTGGTCACCGCCGGCGAGGGCGTCCCCACATCGGCCATCCTGCTTCGAGCCTGAGGAGTTGAGTCCCACCATGCTGACGCCTGTCGTGGACGAGGACGGCGCCCCCTTCTGGGAGTACGCCGCCCGGGGCGAACTGAGGATCCAGGGCTGCGCCGACTGCGGCGAGCTGCGCTTCCCGCCCCGGCCCTGCTGCCCGCACTGCCAGTCCTTCGCCGCCGAGTGGCGTCCGATGTCGGGACGCGGCCGGATCTGGTCGTACGTCCTGCCCCACCCGCCGCTCCTGCCCGACTACGCCGCCCAGGCCCCGTACAACGCCGTGGTCGTCGAGCTCGTCGACGCCCCCCGCATCCGGCTCGTCGGCAACGTCGTCGCCACCCCCGGCGCGGCGCTCGACTCGGTCGATCCGGCCCGGCTGCGGATCGGGGCGGGCGTACGGGTCGCGTTCACCGAGATCGGCGGCATGGCCGTGCCCCGCTGGCTCCTGGAGCGCGGATGACCCTCACCGTCGTACGCGACAAGGAGACGGGCGTCGCGGTCGTCACCCTCGACCGGGCCGACAGGCACAACGCGATCACCCTGGACATGGCGCGCCGGCTGGCCGACACCTGGCGGCAGTTCAGGTACGAGGACGACGTGCGGGCGGTCGTGGTCACCGGCGCGGGCAGCCGGGCCTTCTGCACCGGCATCGACCGCTCGGCCGAGGTACCCCAGCCCTCCTCCCCGTACACGATCGACGATCCGCTCCTCGCCATCGGCCCCAAGGCGAACGACCTGTGGAAACCGGTGGTCGCCGCCGTGGAGGGGATGGCCTGCGGCGGGGCGTTCTACCTGCTCGGGGAGGCGGAGTTCCTCGTCGCCGGAAAGGACGCGACCTTCTTCGACCCGCACACCGCCTACGGGATGGTCAGCGCCTTCGAGACCATCCACATGGCGCAGAGGATGCCGTTCGGGGAGGTCGCGCGCATGGCGCTGATGGGCACGGCCGAGCGGATCTCGGCCCGCCGGGCCTACGAGACGGGGCTCGTCTCCGAGCTGACGGAGCCCGGCGGGGCGCTGGACGCCGCCCGCCGGGCCGCCGCCGTCATCGCGGCGTACCCGACCGAGGCGGTCCAGGGCACGGTCCGCGCCCTGTGGTCGGCCAAGGAGGCCGCCCGCGCCCAGGCCCTCGCCCACGCACCCCACCTCGTCACGCTGGGGAACCTGCCGCCGGAGCGGCAGGCGGAGCTGTTCACGAGGAGGACGACGGACTTCCGGACACGCTAGGGATGTCGTGTCAGGCGATGGTGCGGTCGGCGTCGACGACGACGCACTGGGTGTACTCGGAGCCGTCGCCGGTGCCGGTGTACGGGGTCGTCGCCTCGGCCGGCGTCGAGGCGCCGCCCTCGACGCGGATGTCGTCCACCTCGGCCCTCGCGATGTCGGCGCCCGGGTCGCCCTTGAACTGCAGGGAGACGTCGTAGAGGTACGCCGAGGAGTCGCTGTTGGTGATCGTCACCTTGGCGACCAGGTTCTTGCGGTCGTCGCTGAGCTTGCACTCGTCGATGCGGACGTCGCGCTGGGCCTTGTCCCTCGACGAGCCGCCGGCGCCGCCGGTGGTCACGCCACCGCTGCTGGAGCTGTTGCCGTCGGAGCCGCCGCTGGAGCTGCTGTTGCTGCCGGAGCTGCTGGAGCCGCCCCCGTCGCAGCTGCCGCCGTTGGAGCCGCGGGCGCCGGTGAGCGCGACCAGAGCGATACCGAAGACGGCGATGGCACGGACATGACGAAACTTCACGCTTCAACCCCCGTTGAATGTGCGGTGTGCGAATGAGCGGATGCGCCCGCCTTGACGGGCGCACGTCACCCTACTGGACGGAGACCCTCGCGATCTCACACGTCCGGACCCGGTCGACCGCGCTCGGCGACTCCATCGACACGTCGCGAACTCCTCGGCCTCTCCCGGCCACACGGTGACGTCCTTGGACGCCTCGTCCCGCTTCAGGCCGCCCGCGTCCTGGAACTCCAGCTCAGCGCGGAAGGTCTCCGTCACCGAAGCCCGCGCGGTGACGCGGACACCGGTCGGTGGCGTCCGCCTTCCGGCCCGGCCGGCCTTCGCTCTTCTTCTGCGCGAACTTCACACGATCCGCCACCGTCGCCTCCGCCGGAGCCGGAGCCGGAGCCGGAGCCGGAACCGGAGCCGGAGCCGGAGCCGGAGCCGGAACCGGAGCCGGAACCGGAGCCGGAGCCGGAGCCGGAACCGGAGCCGGAGCCGGAACCGAGGACGAGGTGACCGTCGCGGACGCCACGCGCCACCCTGGTGCCGCGTGGCGGGGCCCCCGCACCCGGCGTAGCGTCGACAGCGAGAGCCGGACCGTAAGGAGGCCGATCGATGGTCCGCAACGTCATCGGCTCGGTCCTGGCCCTCGCCGGAGCGACGGCCGCCGTCTGGAGCCCCTTCCGTGCCTGGTACGACGGCCGTCACGGCAGCGAATACCGCATCGCGGACCTGTTCGGCGGCATCACCGAGGCCAAGGCGGACGTGATCGGTTCGATCCTGCTGCCGTTCGCCTTCGCGGCCGTGGTCACCCTCGTCGGCGTGGTCTTCCGCTCGCGCCTGCTCGTGGCCCTGGCCGGGCTGACCGTGCTGGGCTTCACCATCCTGTGGATGGTCCGAGTCGGCCAGGCCGAGGGCGGCCTCACGATCTCCGGCGACGGTACGGGGCTCGGCGACGGCGTCGCGTACGCCCTAGGCGGCGGAGTCCTGCTCCTCCTGGCGTCCCTCGTCATGTCCGGCCGCCGGGCGCCCAGGCGGAGCCTGCCCCTCGGCGAGCCCGAGCCCGGCCGCCACACGGAACCCTGGCAGCCGGCGGATCACATGCCGCCCGGCGGCCTCGTGGATCCCGACCGGCCTACGCAGCCCGGCTACCTGACGCCGGACGACCCCTACGGCGCGCCCACGCGGACCTCGGACGTCCCGCCCTGGGACCAGGACCCGGGACAGCAGCCCCCAAGCCACCGCGCCTGACGCGACGTCTTCGCCCCCGCTCGGCGCCCCCGACCGGGTCCCGTGCACCCCGGCGCGCCCCGACCAGCCGACCCCGGCCCGGCATCCCCGCCCCGGCGCGGCACCCCGGCGCCCCGACCGGCGCGGCGCCCCGGCTCGACGCCCCCGGCGCCTGGGCTCAGGCCCTGGGGGCCGCCGCCCCTCGGCCCGTCGCCGTGCCCTTCACCGCGTCCAGCGCGTACACGCACCGGTCCTTGCTGCACGCGTACACGACCCCGCCCCGCGCCACCGGCGAGCCGGTGATCTCGCCGCCGGTCGCGAGCTTCCAGCGCAGCTGGCCGCCCGTCGCGTCCAGCGTGTACAGGACGTGGTCCGCCGACCCGAAGTGCACCCGGCCGTCGGCGACGACCGGCGCACCGGTCAGCTCGCCGCCCGCCGCGAACCGCCACTTCGGCGTGCCGGTGACGGCGTCGAGCGTGTACAGCGCGCTGCCGCTGCCCACGTGGACGTTGCCGTCGACGACCAGGACCGGCTCGATCGACTGGCGCGACTCGGTCGCGATCCGCCAGCGGTCCTGGCCGGTGGTCGCGTCCAGCGCGTACACCGTCCCGAGGTAGTCGGCGAGGTAGACCCCGCCGCCCGTGACGGCTGGGCCGGGCGCGAAGGTCGGCGGAGAGAGGAAGACGGCGGGGGCCTCGAAGTGCCAGCGGACGTGCCCGCCGGCGATGTCGATCGAGAGGACCCGCGTCCCGGCCGCGACGTACACGCAGCCGTCCTCCGCGGGAGTCACCCGCACCGGCACGTTGCCGCACGAGGCGGCGTCGCCGACCGGGTACGACCAGCGCTCCACACCCGTACGGGCGTCCAGCGCCTGGAGCCGGGCGTCGCGCCACACGTACACCGTGTCGCCGTGCACGGCGGGCCCCGCCTCCGGGGTCTCGAAGTCGGTCTGGGCACCGTTGATCTCCCACAGCTTGGCGCCGTTGGAGGCCTCCCAGCCCTGGACGCCGCCGCCCCGGGTGCCGGTGACGACCGTGCCCCGGTCGACCTTGAGCGAGTACACCCAGGCGTCCGTCTGGAGCCGCCAGCGCTCGCTGCCGTCGGTCGCGTCGAGGGCGTAGAGCGTCGGCCCGTCGGAGGCGTGGATACGGCCCTGGGCCACCGCCATCGACCAGGCGACGTCCCGTGTCTTGAACTGGCGGCGGCCACTGGCCACGTCCAGGGCATGCACCTCGAAGGAGGTCACGTAGAGCAGGTCGCCGGCGACGACCGGGGTGCCCCAGACGTCGTTCGACATCCGGAAGCGCCAGGGCCGCCAGTGCGCGGGCTCGGGCGCCGCCTCCGGCGCCGGAGCGGGTACGGGGAGCGGGCGGGCGCCCGGCGGGGGGCCGGGCTCGGCGCCGTTCGCACCGCCGCCGGGCGGGCGGATCCAGCCGGTGGCGGTGTCCGAGACCTGACCGATCGCGGCGCGGGTGTCGGC
>NZ_JBHUYJ010000138.1:0-17462 GCF_042668715.1 Streptomyces sp. NPDC057271 | reverse complement strand
GGCCCTCCGCGCCCCGGCGGCAACGTTTCTGCTCAGTTCTCCTCGTGGGCGACCGCGCGGCGCGCGTCCGCGTCCAGGACGCCCCAGCTGATCAGCTGCTCGGTCAGAACCGAGGGCGACTGGTCGTAGATGACCGCGAGCGTGCGCAGATCGTCCTGGCGGATCGACAGCACCTTGCCGTTGTAGTCACCGCGCTGCGACTGGATCGTCGCCGCGTAGCGCTGCAGCGGGCCGGCCTTCTCCTGCGGGACGTGGGCAAGCCGCTCCAGGTCGAGCACGAGCTTCGGCGGCGGCTCGGCGGCCCCGCCCGGGGTCGTGCCCGGCAGGAGCTCCTGCACGGGGACGCCGTAGAAGTCCGCCAGCTCGGCGAGGCGCTGCACCGTCACGGCACGGTCACCACGCTCGTACGAGCCGACCACGACGGCCTTCCAGCGGCCCTGGGACTTCTCTTCCACACCGTGGAGGGAAAGGCCCTGCTGGGTGCGGATGGCACGGAGCTTGGCCCCGAGCTGCTTTGCGTATTCGCTGGACATATAGCTCCCCGGACGCTGGACGCTGTAGACAACGTGCGGCTCCGCCGCCTGGCTGGTAACTCACTGTGAGGTTACGCAGCGTTACTCTCCTCCGTCAAGCCGAATGGTCCATACCGCCCCCTCTCGGGGGACGGCGCCCGGAGTGGCGGCAGGGTGGTGAGCAGGGCGGTCACCCGCCCCTGGTAGAGTCGAGGGCGCAATTCCGACGTCCTTTAAGGTCCGTCCCGTGAGGCGGAGAAGGAGGTCCGTTTCATATGGACGCACAGCAGCACACCGATGCGGCACGCCCGGTTCTCGAGGGTCCCGACATCGCGCGGGTCCTGACCCGCATCGCCCACGAGATCGTCGAGCGCGCCAAGGGTGCCGACGACGTGGTCCTCCTCGGCATCCCGACGCGTGGCGTCTTCCTCGCCCGTCGCCTGGCCGAAAAGCTCGCCGAGATCACCGGACGCACGATCCCGGTCGGCTCGCTCGACATCACCATGTACCGCGACGACCTGCGGATGAAGCCCGCCCGCGCCATCGGCCGCACCGAGATCCCCGGTGACGGCATCGACGGCCGGCTGGTCGTCCTCGTCGACGACGTGCTCTTCTCCGGCCGTACGATCCGCGCCGCCCTCGACGCGCTCGGCGACATCGGCCGCCCCAGGGCGGTCCAGCTCGCGGTCCTCGTCGACCGCGGCCACCGCGAACTTCCGATCCGTGCCGACTACGTCGGCAAGAACCTCCCCACGTCGCTGCGCGAGACGGTCAAGGTCCAGCTCGCCGAGGAGGACGGTCGCGACACCGTGCTGCTCGGCAGCAAGACCCCCGCCTAGCCGGTCCGGCTTCCCGACGGGTCCAGGGCACACCCCTGCGCGCCCGCGCCCCCGAGGGGGTGTTCCTGGTCACACCAGGACCCCCCACCTCCCGACCACGGAGAACACCCCGATGATGCGTCACCTCATCTCGGCCGCCGACCTCACGCGCGACGACGCCGTCCTCATCCTCGACACCGCCGAGGAGATGGCGCGGGTCGCCGACCGGCCGATCAAGAAGCTGCCCACCCTGCGCGGTCGGACCATCTGCAACCTCTTCTTCGAGGACTCCACGCGGACCCGGATCTCCTTCGAGGCCGCCGAGAAGCGCCTGTCCGCCGACGTGATCAACTTCGCGGCCAAGGGCTCCAGCGTCTCCAAGGGCGAGTCCCTCAAGGACACCGCGCAGACCCTGGAGGCGATGGGCGTCGACGCCGTCGTCATCCGCCACGGCGCCTCCGGAGCCCCGTACCGGCTCGCCACCTCCGGCTGGATCGACGCCCCCGTCGTCAACGCGGGCGACGGCACCCACCAGCACCCCACCCAGGCCCTGCTGGACGCCTTCACCATGCGCCGCCGTCTCGTCGGCCGCGACGCCGGCCTCGGCCAGGACCTCGCCGGCAAGCGCATCACGATCGTCGGAGACGTCCTGCACAGCCGGGTCGCCCGCTCCAACGTCGACCTGCTGCACACCCTCGGTGCCGAGGTCACCCTGGTGGCCCCGCCCACACTCGTCCCGGTCGGGGTCGAGACCTGGCCGTGCGACATCAGCTACGACCTCGACAGCGTGCTGCCGAAGTCCGACGCGGTCATGATGCTGCGTGTGCAGCGCGAGCGGATGAACGCGGCCTTCTTCCCGACCGAGCGTGAGTACTCGCGGCGGTACGGGCTCGACGGCGACAGGATGGCGAGGATGCCCGAGCACGCCATCGTCATGCACCCCGGCCCGATGGTCCGCGGCATGGAGATCACCGCCGAGGTCGCCGACTCGGACCGCTGCACGGTCATCGAGCAGGTCGCCAACGGCGTCTCCATCCGGATGGCCGTCCTCTACCTGCTTCTGGGCGGCAACGAGCCCGCCGTCAGCCCCACGCGCCCTCCCGTCTCCCACCACCACCCTTCCGACGAGCGCTTCGCGCGCACCGCTGATTCGGAGAGCAAGTAACCATGAGCAAGATTCTTATCCGCGGTGCCAAGGTGCTGGGCGGCGAGGCGCAGGACGTCCTGATCGACGGCGAGACCATCGCCGCGGTGGGCACGGGCCTGTCGGCCGAGGGCGCGACGGTGATCGAGGCCGACGGGCAGATCCTGCTGCCCGGCCTGGTCGACCTCCACACCCATCTGCGCGAGCCCGGCCGTGAGGACTCCGAGACCGTCCTCACCGGCACCCGCGCCGCCGCATCCGGCGGCTACACCGCCGTCTTCGCGATGGCCAACACCTTCCCGGTAGCCGACACCGCCGGTGTCGTCGAGCAGGTCTACCGGCTCGGCAAGGAGTCCGGCTACTGCGACGTGCAGCCCATCGGCGCCGTCACCGTCGGCCTGGAGGGCAAGAAGCTCGCCGAGCTCGGCGCCATGCACGACTCCGCCGCCGGCGTCACGGTCTTCTCCGACGACGGCAAGTGCGTCGACGACGCCGTGATCATGCGCCGCGCCCTGGAGTACGTGAAGGCCTTCGGCGGCGTCGTCGCCCAGCACGCCCAGGAGCCGCGCCTCACCGAGGGCGCCCAGATGAACGAGGGCATCGTCTCCGCCGAACTCGGTCTCGGCGGCTGGCCCGCGGTCGCCGAGGAGTCGATCATCGCCCGTGACGTGCTCCTCGCCGAGCACGTCGGCTCCCGGGTCCACATCTGCCACCTCTCCACCGCCGGCTCCGTCGAGATCGTCCGCTGGGCCAAGTCCCGCGGCATCGACGTCACCGCCGAGGTCACCCCGCACCACCTCCTCCTCACCGACGAGCTGGTACGCAGCTACAACCCGGTCTACAAGGTCAATCCGCCGCTGCGCACCGAGCGTGACGTGATGGCGCTCCGCGAGGCCCTGGCCGACGGCACCATCGACATCGTCGCCACCGACCACGCCCCGCACCCGCACGAGGACAAGGACTGCGAGTGGGCCGCGGCCGCCATGGGCATGGTGGGCCTGGAGACCGCGCTCTCCGTCGTCCAGCAGACGATGGTCGAGACCGGACTCCTCGACTGGGCCGGCGTCGCCGACCGGATGTCCGTCAAGCCCGCCGAGATCGGGCAGGCCAAGGGCCACGGACGCCCCGTCTCGGCAGGTGAGCCCGCCAACCTGACCCTGGTCGATCCGGCATACCGTGGTCTCGTGGACCCCGCGGGCTTCGCCTCCCGCAGCCGCAACACCCCCTACGAGGGCCGCGAGCTGCCGGGACGCGTCACCCACACCTTCCTGCGGGGCCGGGCAACGCTCGTCGACGGGAAGCTGGCGTGACACTCATCGAACTGGCCGCCGAGGCCGAGAAGAAGTCGGCGGAGGTGACCGACTGGGCCGGACGGATCGGCTGGGTCGCGGGACTCCTGCTCTTCGTCGCCTTCGTCTACTGGCTGATGCGCCAGGGATGGAAGTGGCGCGGCAGCCTCCAGTCGGACCTCCCCGAACTGCCGGGAATGCCCGAGCCCGCCGGTGAGGCGACACTGAAGCTCAGCGGCCGGTACCACGGCTCGACCACGGCCGGACAGTGGCTCGACCGGATCGTCGCCCACGGCCTCGGCACCCGCAGCCGCGTCGAGCTCACCCTCACGGACGCGGGGATCGAGGTCGTACGCCCCGGGGCGAACGACTTCCTCATCCCGGCCGCGGCCCTGCGCGAGGCCCGGCTCGACAAGGGAATCGCGGGCAAGGTCCTCGCCGAGGGCGGGCTGCTGATCGTCACGTGGGCGCACGGCGAGAAGCTGCTCGACTCCGGCTTCCGGTCCGACCGGGCGGCGGAACACGCCACCTGGACCGAGACCCTCAACAGCATGATCAAGACGACGGAAGGCACCGCACGATGACGACCTCCACCCGGGGAACCGGCAAAGTTCCCGCCGTACTCGTCCTGGAGGACGGCCGCATCTTCCGCGGCCGCGCCTACGGGGCCGTGGGGGAGACCTTCGGCGAGGCCGTGTTCTCCACCGGCATGACCGGCTACCAGGAGACCCTGACCGACCCGTCGTACCACCGCCAGGTCGTCGTGATGACCGCCCCGCACGTCGGCAACACCGGCGTGAACGACGAGGACCCCGAGTCCTCCCGCATCTGGGTCTCCGGCTACGTCGTCCGCGACCCCGCGCGCGTCTCCTCCAACTGGCGCGCCAAGCGCTCGCTGGACGAGGAACTCGCCGCCCAGGGCGTCGTCGGCATCTCCGGCATCGACACCCGCGCCCTCACCCGCCACCTGCGCGAGAGCGGCGCCATGCGCGTCGGCATCTTCTCCGGCAACGCGCTGCCCGACGAGGGCACCATGCTCGCCGAGGTCCGCCAGGCCCCCGAGATGACGGGCGCGAACCTCTCCGCCGAGGTCGCCACCAAGGAGACGTACGTAGTCCCCGCGATCGGCACCAAGAAGTTCACCGTCGCCGCCGTCGACCTCGGCATCAAGGGCATGACCCCGCACCGCATGGCCGAGCGCGGCATCGAGGTCCACGTCCTGCCCGCCACCGCGACCGCCGAGGACGTCTACGCCGTCAACCCCGACGGTGTGTTCTTCTCCAACGGCCCCGGCGACCCGGCCACGGCCGACGGCCCCGTCGCCGTCATGCGGGCCGTCCTGGAGCGCAGGACCCCGCTCTTCGGCATCTGCTTCGGCAACCAGATCCTCGGCCGCGCGCTCGGCTTCGGCACCTACAAGCTGAAGTACGGCCACCGAGGCATCAACCAGCCGGTGCAGGACCGTACGACCGGCAAGGTCGAGGTCACCGCGCACAACCACGGCTTCGCCGTCGACGCGCCCCTCGACAAGGTCTCCGAGACCCCCTTCGGGCGTGCCGAGGTCTCGCACGTCTGCCTGAACGACAACGTGGTGGAAGGCCTCCAGCTGCTCGACCAGCCGGCCTTCTCCGTCCAGTACCACCCCGAGGCCGCCGCTGGCCCGCACGACGCCGCGTACCTCTTCGACCGTTTCGTATCCCTGATGGAGGCCGAGCGTGCCTAAGCGCACCGATATCCAGTCCGTCCTGGTCATCGGCTCCGGCCCGATCGTCATCGGCCAGGCCGCGGAGTTCGACTACTCCGGCACCCAGGCCTGCCGCATCCTCAAGGCCGAGGGCCTGCGGGTGATCCTGGTCAACTCCAACCCGGCCACGATCATGACCGACCCGGAGGTCGCCGACGCCACCTACGTCGAGCCGATCACCCCCGAGTTCGTCGAGAAGATCATCGCCAAGGAGCGCCCCGACGCCCTGCTGCCCACCCTCGGCGGCCAGACCGCGCTCAACACCGCGATCTCCATGCACGAGCAGGGCGTACTGGAGAAGTACGGCGTCGAGCTCATCGGCGCCAACGTGGAGGCCATCCACAAGGGCGAGGACCGCGACCTCTTCAAGGGCGTCGTCGAGGCCGTCAAGGCCAAGATCGGCTACGGCGAGTCCGCCCGCTCGGTCATCTGCCACTCCATGGACGACGTCCTCAAGGGCGTCGAGACGCTCGGCGGCTACCCCGTCGTGGTCCGCCCCTCCTTCACCATGGGCGGCGCCGGCTCCGGCTTCGCCCACGACGAGGACGAGCTGCGCCGCATCGCCGGCCAGGGTCTGACCCTGTCTCCCACCACCGAGGTGCTCCTGGAGGAGTCCATCCTCGGCTGGAAGGAGTACGAGCTGGAGCTGATGCGCGACAAGAACGACAACGTCGTGGTCGTCTGCTCCATCGAGAACTTCGACCCGATGGGCGTCCACACCGGTGACTCGATCACCGTCGCCCCGGCGATGACCCTCACCGACCGCGAGTACCAGCGACTGCGGGACATCGGCATCGCGATCATCCGCGAGGTCGGCGTCGACACGGGCGGCTGCAACATCCAGTTCGCGGTCAACCCGGACGACGGCCGGATCATCGTCATCGAGATGAACCCGCGCGTCTCCCGCTCCTCCGCCCTCGCCTCCAAGGCGACCGGCTTCCCGATCGCGAAGATCGCGGCACGTCTCGCCGTCGGCTACACGCTGGACGAGATCCCCAACGACATCACGGAGAAGACCCCGGCGTCCTTCGAGCCCACGCTCGACTACGTCGTGGTCAAGGCCCCTCGGTTCGCCTTCGAGAAGTTCCCGCAGGCCGACTCCACACTGACCACGACCATGAAGTCCGTCGGCGAGGCCATGGCCATCGGCCGCAACTTCACCGAGGCGCTGCAGAAGGCACTGCGCTCCCTGGAGAAGAAGGGCTCGCAGTTCACCTTCGTCGGTGAGCCCGGCGACAAGGCCCAGCTGCTGAGCGAGGCGGTCCGCCCGACCGACGGCCGTATCAACACCGTCATGCAGGCCATCCGCGCCGGGGCCACCCCCGAGGAGGTCTTCGAGTCCACGAAGATCGACCCCTGGTTCGTCGACCAGCTCTTCCTCATCAAGGAGATCGCCGACGAGCTCGCCGAGGCCGAGAAGCTCCGGCCCGAGCTGCTCGCCGAGGCCAAGCGCCACGGCTTCTCCGACGCCCAGATCGCCGAGATCCGCGGCCTGCGCGAGGACGTCGTCCGCGAGGTCCGGCACGCCCTCGGCGTCCGCCCGGTCTACAAGACGGTCGACACCTGCGCCGCCGAGTTCGCGGCCAAGACCCCGTACTTCTACTCCTCGTACGACGAGGAGAGCGAGGTCGCGCCCCGCACCAAGCCCGCCGTGATCATCCTGGGCTCCGGCCCGAACCGCATCGGCCAGGGCATCGAGTTCGACTACTCCTGCGTCCACGCCTCCTTCGCCCTCAGCGACGCCGGCTACGAGACCGTGATGGTCAACTGCAACCCGGAGACCGTCTCCACGGACTACGACACCTCCGACCGCCTGTACTTCGAGCCGCTGACGCTCGAGGACGTGCTGGAGATCGTCCACGCCGAGACGCTCGCCGGCCCCGTCGCCGGTGTCGTCGTCCAGCTCGGCGGCCAGACCCCGCTGGGCCTCGCCCAGGCGCTCAAGGACAACGGCGTGCCCGTCGTCGGCACCTCCCCGGAGGCGATCCACGCCGCCGAGGACCGCGGCGCCTTCGGCCAGGTCCTCGCCGACGCGGGCCTCCCGGCCCCCAAGCACGGCACCGCGACCACCTTCGCCGGCGCCAAGGCCATCGCCGACGAGATCGGCTACCCCGTCCTCGTACGTCCCTCGTACGTGCTCGGCGGCCGCGGCATGGAGATCGTCTACGACGAGACCCGCCTGGAGTCGTACATCGCCGAGTCCACCGAGATCAGCCCCACCCGGCCGGTCCTGGTCGACCGCTTCCTCGACGACGCCATCGAGATCGACGTCGACGCCCTCTACGACGGCCACGAGCTCTACCTCGGCGGCGTCATGGAGCACATCGAGGAAGCCGGAATCCACTCCGGTGACTCGGCCTGCGCCCTGCCCCCGATCACCCTCGGCGGCTTCGACATCAAGCGCCTGCGCGCCTCCACGGAGGCCATCGCCAAGGGCGTCGGCGTCCGCGGCCTGATCAACATCCAGTTCGCGATGGCCGGCGACATCCTGTACGTCCTGGAGGCCAACCCGCGCGCCTCCCGGACCGTCCCCTTCACCTCGAAGGCGACCGCCGTACCGCTGGCGAAGGCCGCCGCCCGCATCTCGCTCGGCGCCACCGTCGCCGAGCTGCGCGAGGAGGGTCTGCTCCCGAAGACCGGCGACGGCGGCACCCTGCCGCTCGACGCGCCGATCTCCGTCAAGGAGGCCGTGATGCCGTGGACCCGCTTCCGCGACATCCAGGGCCGCGGCGTGGACACCGTCCTCGGCCCGGAGATGCGCTCCACCGGCGAGGTCATGGGCATCGACACCGTCTTCGGCACGGCGTACGCCAAGTCGCAGGCCGGCGCCTACGGCCCGCTGCCCACCAAGGGCCGCGCCTTCATCTCCGTCGCCAACCGCGACAAGCGCTCGATGATCTTCCCGGCGCGCGAGCTGGTCGCCCACGGCTTCGAGCTGATGGCCACCTCGGGCACGGCGGAGGTGCTCAAGCGCAACGGCATCAACGCCACGATCGTGCGCAAGCAGTCCGAGGGCGAGGGCCCGAACGGCGAGAAGACGATCGTCCAGCTCATCCACGACGGTCAGGTCGACCTGATCGTCAACACCCCGTACGGCACCGGTGGCCGCCTCGACGGCTACGACATCCGTACCGCGGCGGTCGCCCGCTCCGTCCCCTGCCTCACCACGGTCCAGGCGCTCGCCGCCGCCGTCCAGGGCATCGAGGCGCTGGGCCACGGCGACGTCGGCGTCCGCTCGCTCCAGGAACACGCGGAACACCTGACCGCGGCCCGCGACTAGCAACCCAAGAGGGGGACACCGGAAACGGTGTCCCCCTCTTGCTGAGGACACCCACATGTACAAGTTCTTCTTCCGTCTGGTCTTCAAGCGGATGGACCCGGAGCAGGCCCATCACCTGGCCTTCCGCTGGATCCGCCTGGCCGCCCGCGTCCCGGTGCTCCGCACCTTCGTCGCCGCCGTGCTCGCGCCCCGGCACAAGGAGCTGCGCACCGAGGCCCTCGGCCTGCGCATGCACGGCCCCTTCGGCCTCGCCGCCGGCTTCGACAAGAACGCCGTAGCCATCGACGGCATGTCGATGCTCGGCTTCGACCACATCGAGATCGGCACCGTCACCGGCGAGGCCCAGCCCGGCAACCCCAGGAAGCGGCTCTTCCGGCTCGTACCGGACCGCGCGCTCATCAACCGCATGGGCTTCAACAACGAGGGCTCCGCCGCCGTCGCCGAACGCCTCCACGCGCGCGTGCCGGTGTTCAGGACCGTCGTGGGCGTCAACATCGGCAAGACCAAGGTCGTCCCGGAGACCGAGGCCGCCGCCGACTACGTGAAGTCCACCGAGCGCCTCGCCCGGTACGCCGACTACCTGGTCGTCAACGTCTCCTCCCCGAACACCCCGGGGCTGCGCAACCTCCAGGCCACCGAGTCCCTGCGCCCGCTGCTCACCGCGGTACGCGAGGCGGCCGACCGCACGGTCACCGACCGCCGCGTCCCGCTCCTGGTCAAGATCGCCCCCGACCTGGCCGACGAGGACGTCGACGCCGTCGCCGACCTGGCCCTGGAGCTCGGTCTCGACGGCATCATCGCCACCAACACCACCATCGCCCGCGAGGGTCTCGGCCTGAAGTCCGACCCGGCCCTGGTCAAGGAGACCGGCGGCCTCTCCGGCGCCCCCGTCAAGGAGCGCTCCCTGGCCGTCCTCAGGCGCCTCCACGCACGCGTGGGCGACCGGCTGGTCCTCGTGGGCGTCGGCGGCATCGAGAACGCCGAGGACGCCTGGCAGCGCATCCTGGCGGGGGCCACCCTGATCCAGGGCTACAGCGCCTTCATCTACGAGGGGCCGTTCTACGCCCGCGCGATCCACAAGGGCCTCGCCGCGCGCCTCGCCGCCTCCCCGTACGACACCCTCGCCGAGGCCGTCGGCGCCGACAACCGAAAGGCCGCAACCACGTGACCGCCCTCCCGTCGCCCGACCGCCACCCCTCGACGACGCCCTCCGGGCGGCCCCTGCCGTTCGGCGCCCGTCTGCGCTCCGCCATGGACGAGCGCGGTCCGCTCTGCGTCGGCATCGACCCGCACGCCGCGCTCCTCGACTCCTGGGGCCTGACCGACGACATCGCGGGCCTGGAGCGCTTCACCTTCACGGTCGTCGAGGCGCTCGCGGAGACCGTGGCCGTCTTCAAGCCGCAGGCCGCGTTCTTCGAGCGCTTCGGCTCGCGCGGCATCGCCGTCCTGGAGCGCGCCGTCGCCGATCTGCGGGCCGCGGGCGGCCTGGTCGTCATGGACGCCAAGCGCGGCGACATCGGCTCCACCATGGCCGCGTACGCCGAGGCCTTCCTCCGCAAGGACTCCCCGCTCTTCTCGGACGCGCTCACGGTCTCGCCGTACCTCGGGTACGGCTCCCTCAAGCCGGCCGTCGACCTGGCGCGGGAGTCCGGGGCGGGTCTCTTCGTCCTGGCACTCACCTCCAACCCCGAGGGCGCGGAGGTCCAGCGGGCCGTCCGCGAGGACGGGCGGACCATCGGCGCCACGATGCTGGCCCACCTCGCCGAGGAGAACGCGGGGGAGACCCCCATGGGCTCCTTCGGCGCGGTGGTCGGCGCGACGCTCGGCGATCTGTCCTCGTTCGACCTGGACATCAACGGCCCGCTCCTGGCCCCCGGCCTCGGCGCCCAGGGCGCGACCCCGGCCGACCTCCCCGCGGTCTTCGGCGCGGCCGTCCGCAACGTGGTCCCCAACGTCAGCCGGGGCGTCCTCAAGCACGGTCCGGACGCCTCCGCGCTGCGCGCCTCGGCGGGGCGCTACGCGAACGAGATCCGCGAGGCCGTCGCCGTCTGAGGGGCCTCCGGGCCAATGCGCAGGTGAGGGCCGTCTCATTCCTTGACAAGATCCTTACCCAAAACCCGGTTGTTATGCCGGAAAAGTCCTGGTCGGTCGATGCTGACCAGGACTTTTCGCTTGTTCTCGCTGACTGGAGAGGCATTGGCCGCTAGTCTCCGGGGCAGAGTCGGCGTTCCAACGTCACATGCGTTGGTCGCTGCTCCACTGGTGTGGGGCGATCAGGTTCCTCACCGGTCCGTATCCGACAGTTCGACATCCGAGGTGACGTAGGCGTGGCTCTTCCGCCCCTTACCCCTGAACAGCGCGCAGCCGCGCTCGAAAAGGCCGCCGCGGCTCGCCGGGAGCGGGCCGAGGTCAAGAATCGACTCAAGCACTCCGGCGCCTCCCTCCACGAGGTCATCAAGCAGGGCCAGGAGAACGACGTCATCGGCAAGATGAAGGTCTCCGCTCTGCTCGAGTCCCTGCCCGGCGTGGGCAAGGTCCGCGCCAAGCAGATCATGGAGCGACTCGGGATCTCCGAGAGCCGCCGTGTCCGCGGGCTCGGTTCCAACCAGATCGCCTCCCTGGAGCGCGAGTTCGGCAGCACCGGCGCCTGAGACGGGACTGCCGTCCCAGGCATGCCCGTAAAGCTGGAATAATCGCTGCATGGCAGCAGAGGTACGTCCGCGGCTGACCGTGCTCTCCGGCCCCTCCGGGGTGGGCAAGAGCACGGTCGTCGCTCATATGCGCAAGGTCCACCCCGAGGTCTGGCTCTCGGTGTCGGCCACGACACGAAAGCCCCGCCCCGGCGAGAAGCACGGCGTCCAGTACTTCTTCGTCACGGACGACGAGTTCGACAAGCTGGTCGCCAACGGGGAACTCCTCGAATGGGCCGAGTTCGCGGGCAACCGCTACGGCACGCCGCGCCAGGCGGTGCTCGAGCGCCTGGAAGCCGGCGAGCCGGTGCTCCTGGAGATCGACCTCCAGGGCGCCCGGCAGGTCAAGGAGTCCATGACGGACTCGCAGCTGGTCTTCCTGGCCCCGCCGAGCTGGGACGAACTGGTCCGCCGGCTCACCGGCCGCGGCACCGAGTCGCCCGAGGTCATCGAGCGCCGACTGGAGGCCGCGAAGATCGAACTGGCCGCCGAGCCGGAGTTCGACACCACCCTGGTCAACACCTCCGTCGAGGACGTGGCGCGTGAGCTGCTAGCCTTGATGAACGTTGTTTGATCTTTTTCTGATCACCTGGATCTGATCATCCCGATCAGCTCACCCAGAAGTTTCTTCGGAAGGCTAGAGCGTGTCCTCTTCCATCACCGCGCCCGAGGGCATCATCAACCCGCCGATCGACGAGCTGCTCGAGGCCACCGACTCGAAGTACAGCCTCGTGATCTACGCGGCCAAGCGCGCGCGTCAGATCAACGCGTACTACTCGCAGCTCGGCGAGGGCCTGCTCGAGTACGTCGGTCCCCTCGTCGACACCCACGTCCACGAGAAGCCGCTCTCGATCGCCCTGCGCGAGATTAACGCGGGTCTGCTGACCTCCGAGGCCATCGAGGGCCCGGCGCAGTAAGCACGTACGAACGTCGCGTTCGTCACCCCAGGCCCGGCGGAACATCCGCCGGGCCTGTGGTGTCTCATGGAGTCGTACGCATCCGAGGTACGCAGTCCGAGTGCGGGGAGTGGCAGTGGTGACCAAGCCGAAGGTCGTTCTGGGCGTCAGCGGCGGCATCGCCGCCTACAAGGCCTGTGAGCTGCTCCGGCGGCTGACCGAGTCGGGTCACGACGTCCGCGTCGTGCCGACCGACTCCGCCCTGAACTTCGTCGGCGCGGCCACCTGGTCCGCCCTCTCCGGCAACCCCGTCTCCACCGAGGTGTGGGAGTCCGTCCACGAGGTCCCGCACGTACGGATCGGGCAGGCCGCCGACCTCGTCGTCGTGGCCCCCGCCACCGCCGACATGCTCGCCAAGGCCGCCCACGGCCTCGCCGACGACCTCCTCACGAACACGCTGCTCACCGCCCGATGTCCGGTCGTCTTCGCCCCCGCGATGCACACCGAGATGTGGGAGCACCCCGCCACCCAGGAGAACGTGGCCACCCTCCGCCGGCGCGGCGCCGTCGTCATCGAGCCCGCCGTCGGCCGTCTCACCGGCGTCGACACCGGCAAGGGCCGGCTGCCGGACCCCGGCGAGATCTTCGAGGTCTGCCGACGGATTCTCGCGCGCGGCACGGCCGCCCCCGACCTCGTCGGCCGTCACGTCGTGGTCAGCGCGGGCGGCACGCGCGAGCCCCTCGACCCGGTCCGCTACCTGGGCAACCGTTCCTCCGGCAAGCAGGGCTACGCCCTGGCCAAGGCCGCCGCCGCCCGGGGCGCCCGGGTCACGCTCGTCGAGGCCAACACCGGCATCCCCGATCCGGCCGGGGTCGACGTCGTCCACGTCGGCACGGCGGTCCAGCTCCGCGAGGCCGTCCTCAAGGCCACGGCCGACGCCGACGCCGTGGTGATGGCCGCCGCCGTCGCCGACTTCCGCCCGGCCGTCTACGCCCCCGGCAAGATCAAGAAGCGGGACGACATCGAGGCGCCGGTCGTCGAGCTGGTACGCAACCCCGACATCCTCGCCGAGATCTCCGCCGACCGGGCCCTGCCGGACCAGGTGATCGTCGGCTTCGCGGCCGAGACGGACGACGTCCTGGCCAACGGGCGCGAGAAGCTCCGCCGCAAGGGCTGCGACCTGCTCGTGGTCAACGAGGTGGGCGAGCGCAAGACCTTCGGTTCCGAGGAGAACGAGGCCGTGATCCTCGGCTCCGACGGATCCGACACGCCCGTACCGTACGGGCCGAAGGAAGCGCTCGCCGAGAAGGTCTGGGACCTGGTCGCACCCCGCCTGCGGTCCCTTCCCTGAGGGAATTCGGGGAAATCTCACCCGTGGCCGGATTTCACCGTCCCAGCCGAGTGAATTCCCCGGGAAACCGGTCCAAGCGGGCGATCCTGGCCGGTGAGAGATGCGCGGACCGGACCGGAACCGGCGAGCGTGACGCTCCCATCTTCCGAGACACCTGGCCCAATGGCTGATGACGCCCGATAGACTGTTCTTGGTACGACGCGGGGCGCAGCCCCCTGCCGTCCGACATTGTTCAGCCAGCAGCCGCTGCAACCCCAGGGAGCATTGTGTCCCGTCGTCTGTTCACTTCGGAGTCCGTGACCGAAGGTCACCCCGACAAGATCGCTGACCAGATCAGCGACACCATCCTCGACGCGCTCCTCCGCGAGGACCCCACGTCCCGCGTGGCCGTCGAGACGCTGATCACCACCGGCCTCGTGCACGTCGCCGGTGAGGTCACCACGAAGGCGTGGGCCGACATCCCCACCCTCGTTCGGAACAAGATCCTCGAGATCGGGTACGACTCCTCGAAGAAGGGCTTCGACGGCGCCTCCTGCGGCGTCTCGGTCTCCATCGGGTCGCAGTCCCCGGACATCGCGCAGGGTGTCGACACGGCGTACGAGAAGCGCGTCGAGGGCGACGAGGACGAGCTGGACAAGCAGGGCGCCGGCGACCAGGGCCTGATGTTCGGCTACGCGTCGGACGAGACCCCCGAGCTGATGCCGCTCCCGATCTACCTCGCGCACCGGCTCTCCCGCCGGCTGACCGAGGTGCGCAAGAACGGGACGATCCCGTACCTGCGCCCCGACGGCAAGACCCAGGTCACCATCGAGTACGACGGCGACAAGGCCGTCCGTCTCGACACGGTCGTGGTCTCCTCGCAGCACGCCTCCGACATCGACCTCGAGTCGCTGCTCGCGCCCGACATCCGT
Organism: Streptomyces sp. NPDC057271; assembly: GCF_042668715.1. NCBI lineage: Bacteria > Bacillati > Actinomycetota > Actinomycetes > Kitasatosporales > Streptomycetaceae > Streptomyces > Streptomyces sp. NPDC057271. Next base: position 2,827 of record NZ_JBHUYJ010000138.1, on the reverse strand, counting down.
GAGTTCGTCGTCGAGCACGTCCTGAAGCAGCTGGTCGAGGACGGCATCAAGCTGGACGTCGACGGCTACCGCCTCCTGGTCAACCCGACGGGCCGCTTCGAGATCGGCGGCCCGATGGGCGACGCGGGCCTCACCGGCCGCAAGATCATCATCGACACGTACGGCGGCATGGCCCGCCACGGCGGCGGCGCCTTCTCCGGCAAGGACCCGTCCAAGGTCGACCGCTCGGCCGCCTACGCGATGCGCTGGGTCGCCAAGAACGTCGTGGCCGCGGGCCTCGCCTCGCGCTGCGAGGTCCAGGTCGCGTACGCGATCGGCAAGGCCGAGCCCGTCGGACTCTTCGTGGAGACCTTCGGCACGAACACGATCGAGACCGAGAAGATCGAGAACGCCATCGGCGAGGTCTTCGACCTCCGCCCGGCCGCGATCATCCGCGACCTCGACCTGCTCCGCCCGATCTACGCCCAGACCGCGGCGTACGGCCACTTCGGCCGCGAGCTCCCCGACTTCACCTGGGAGCGCACGGACCGCGTGGACGCCCTGAAGAAGGCCGCGGGCCTGTAACCCGCGCCCGCCGCACACGACGGAGGCCCGGCACCCCTTGGGGGCGCCGGGCCTCCGCACGTGCGCCCGACCCCCCTGTCGGTGCGGTCTGGTAGGTATGGGGCTGTGAGCAGCGAGAACGAGACGCCCGAGGGTGCGGCCGGTGAGTCGCACGAGCAGCTCGCGCTCATTCGGGAGTCCGTGCGGAAGGCGAAGGTGCCGCGGGCCAAGCCGCGGACGTGGCGGGGCGCCGCGTTGGCCAAGGAGCTGCCCGTCGCGCGGGTGGTGGTCAACAAGGGGGTGCTCCATCTCGACCAGTTCTTCGACTACGCCGTGCCCGAGGAGCTGGACGCCGTCGCGCAGCCCGGGGTGCGGGTGCGGGTGCGGTTCGGGGCCGGGGCGCATCAGGTCAGGGACGGGCGGCGCGAGGGCGGGCGGCTGATCGACGGGTTCCTCGTCGAGCGGCGCGCCGAGTCGGACTACAAGGGCGCGCTGGCCGCGCTCGCTGACGTCGTGTCGCCCGAGCCGGTGCTGGACGCCGAGCTCCTGGGGCTCTTGCGGGCCGTCGCCGATCGGTACGCGGGGAGTCTGGCCGACGTCCTCCAGCTCGCGATTCCGCCCCGCAGCGCGCGAGCCGAGGGGAAGGCGTCCCCCGAGCCGCTGCCCCCGCCCGCCGCGCCCGAGGCGGGGAGCTGGGCGCGGTACGAGCGCGGGCCGGCGTTCCTGGACGCCCTGGCCCGCGGTGGCGCCCCACGCGCCGTGTGGAACGCGCTGCCGGGGCCGTACTGGGCCGAGGAGCTGGCCCGGGCCGTGGGCGCCACGCTCGCCTCCGGGCGCGGGGCGCTGGTCGTCGTACCCGACGGGCGGGCCGCCGCGCGGGTGGACGCGGCGCTGACGGCCCTCCTGGGGCCCGGACGGCACGCGCTGCTCACGGCCGAGACCGGACCGGAGAAGCGGTACGCCCAGTGGCTCGCCGTACGGCGAGGCTCCGTGCGGGCGGTCGTCGGTACGCGGGCCGCGATGTTCGCGCCCGTCCGCGACCTCGGGCTCGTCGCCATCTGGGACGACGGCGACGGCAGCCACAGCGAGCCGCACGCCCCGCAGCCCCACGCGCGCGACGTCCTGCTGCTGCGAGCCGCCCACGACAAGTGCGCCTTCCTGCTCGGCTCGACCAGCTGCACCGTCGAGGCCGCGCAGCTCGTGGAGTCCGGCTGGGCCGCTCCGATCGTCGCCGGCCGCGATCAGGTCCGCCTCGCCGCCCCGCTCGTACGCACCGTCGGGGACGAACTGCTCGCCCGCGACGAGGCGGCGCGCGCCGCGCGTCTGCCGTCGCTGGCCTGGGAGACCGTACGGGAGGGCCTGAAGACCGGCCCCGTGCTGGTCCAGGTCCCGCGACGGGGCTACGTCCCGAGGCTGGCATGCGAGCGCTGCCGGACGCCCGCCCGCTGCCGGCACTGCGCCGGGCCCCTGGAGGCCCCCGAGCAGCAGGAGCTGAGGTGCGGCTGGTGCGGGCGGGGCGCGCCGGACTGGCACTGCGCGGAGTGCGGCGCGACGCGGCTGCGGGCGCAGATCGTGGGCGCGCGGCGGACGGCGGAGGAGCTGGGCCGGGCGTTCCCGGCGGTACCGGTGCGGACGTCGGGCCGGGACCACGTCCTGGACACCGTGCCCGGGCGGCCCGCGCTCGTGGTGTCCACCCCGGGGGCGGAGCCGGTCGCCGAGGACGGCTACGCGGCGGCGCTTCTCCTCGACGGCTGGGCCATGCTCGGCCGCCCCGACCTGCGGGCGGGCGAGGAGGCGCTGCGCCGCTGGATCGACGCGGCCTCGCTGGTACGGGGGCAGGGCGAGGGCGGCACGGTGGTGGTGGTCGCGGAGCCCACGCTGCGGCCGGTGCAGGCGCTGGTGCGATGGGACCCTGTGGGACACGCCCAGCGCGAGCTGGCGGAGCGGGCGGAGCTGGGCTTCCCGCCGGTGTCCCGGATGGCGGCGGTCTCCGGCCCGCCGGAGGCGGTCGTGGCCTTCCTTTCGGCGGCCGAACTGCCTGGCGACGCCGAGGTGTTGGGGCCGGTTCCGCTGCCCGTCGTACGGCCCGGAGGCCCTCGGCGCCCGGGGGACGCTCCGCCGGGCGAGCACTGGGAGCGCGCTCTGGTCCGTGTCCCGCCGGGTAACGGTGCGGCGCTTGCGGCGGCGATGAAGAAGGCCCAGGCGGCGCGGCTTGCGCGGGGTGGCGGGGAGGTCGTGCGGGTGCGGGTGGATCCACCGGACATCGGCTGACGGGCTGTGGGGC
>NZ_JBHUYJ010000137.1:0-17627 GCF_042668715.1 Streptomyces sp. NPDC057271 | reverse complement strand
GGTACCAATGCGCTGCGCGCATTGCAAGCGAAGGAATTCGCTGCGCGAATTCCAAGCCGCTGCGCGGCTTTTGTAGGAAAGCGCTGCGCGCTTTCCGAATTCCCGCAAGCGGGAATTCGTGATTTCCGCTGCGCTCCAATCGGAGGAAGTGAATCAATTCCCGCTGCGCGGAAATTGACAGGGCGTCCGCTGCGCTCCCGCCCACCGGCTCCGCCGGGCAGCAAGGGTGAGGGTGCATCACGTCGTCACCTGTGTACAGCCGGGGATTCTGACCCACCACCCCCAACCGTCCGGCCTGAACCCGAGACTGCCCGAACACCGGGCAGTCTCCCCGGAAACCTCCAACATCCCCGACCGGAACGGCGACGCGAGAATGCATCACACCCCCACTTGTGTACCGTCTGGGAATCCAGCCCACCACCCCCAATCCGGCGGCCAGGATCAGGAGGTGAGGGTGCTTCAAAAAACGAGCCCAAAACCAACTCTGGAATCAGGCCTGACCACCCCTGCATCAGACTGAAGCGCTATGTACCGTTGGCGGAACGGGGCCACACCCCCTCACACACGCGGACACCCCCGCCGCGCGGACCGGGAGGGGGCGCGGTGGGTGGCCGGCCACCGGCCTGACCACACACGAGGGCATGACCCGACCTCGGGCGCTGTACGGCGATCTGAGGGCCGATCACCACCCCTCCCACCCAAGGAGACTTGGGTGGGAGGGGAAGGCCGGGAGATCGCCACACAGGCCGCTTAGAAGGGTGCGGGGGTGGGCTCGGCTGCCTGAGCGGCGGTAACAGCTGCATCCCGGGCGGCAGCCCACTCGGCCTCAGCAGCCAACCTGGCTTCCTCGGCCTCGAACTTGCACCGGCGGCACAGGCCCTCCGTCACGACCGCCCGCCTGCACGGCTTGCCACCGTGGCCGGGACACACGCCCACGCCCGGGTCCTCCGGTTCGGCGCAGGTGATGCAGCGCATGGTGTGAGCGATGACGCCGCGACCGCAGCCGGCGGCGCAGGTGGGCTGCTCGCCGCCGAGGCAGACGGAGCAGAGGTCCATGCCGGGCAGGGCGAGGCGGGGGCACATGCCTTCGTCTCCGGCGCAGGGCCTGTGCCGCCCGACACCCGAGACTTCCGCCTCCAGCTGCGCGCGCTGGTCCGCCCAGGAGGCCGGAACCGGCGTCTCGTCCTGGTCCTCCGGCTCCTGGCGCACTGGGTCGTACTCGCCGGTCTGCTGCGCGGGGATCGGCCGGACACCGGCGGCAGGGCCGACCGCGAGCAGGTCCCGCAGCCGCCGGGCGACGATCGCGCCGACCGTGGTCCGCAGCGGCTGGGGCAGCGGCCGGGCGAGCAGAGCGTGCCGGATCTCCTGCGCGGTGAACCCGCTCGCCAGCATCCCCGTCACGATCAGGCCCTGGTCCCGCAGCGTCTCGGCGTGGGTGATCGACCACTGCGGCGCCTCCGCCGCAATCGCCCGCAACACCTCCACCCCGGGCGTCAGGTCCACCGGCCGCACGACCGAGACCGGACCGGGAGCCGCACCGCCCCCCTCGTTGCTGCCGTCGTTCCCCGGCGCGGCGCCAGCCGCCGCCGACTCCCCACTCGCGGCCACCGGCCCGTGCTCCTGGTCCTCGATGACGCCGCCGCCCCCGTCCGTCCCTCTGTCCCCATCCGAACCGATTGCGTCAGGGACCTGTACGTCACAGACGGACGGAGGGACGGAATCGGTTCGGGTTGTGGACTGGGTTACAGAACAGGGTTGGGTGACTTGTAGTCCCCCCGTGGCGGACTGAGAGTCACCCCGTGGCGGACTGAGAGTCACCCCGTACCCGTCCTCGTCACGAGGGGACTTTGAGTCCCCTCGTGACGATTCCTGCTGGTCAGCGGCCTGCTTCTTCGCCCGCGGCTTTCCCTTGTCGCTCCGTTGCTTCTTCGCCGGTGCCGGAGCGATGTCAGGTCGTGTGGACCTCGTGAGGGGAGGGCGTCCGCGCTCCTGCCGCTCCTTGTTGATCCGGTCGATATTGGGGAACCACGAGTACGGGATCAACAGGTCGTAGACGACCGGCCGCCGGTCCGCCCGGATGTACTCGGCCGCCCGCTGGTCCCCCTCCGCGATCAGCCCGCGCGCCTCCAAAGCCTGGAAGCAGCGCAACACCGTCTTGGGGTCGACTTTCGTCCGGGCCGCGATCGTCGGCCGCGACGGGAAGGCGTTGCAGCCGTCCGGATCGGCCTTCTCTGCCAGCATCGTCAGCACGGCGAACTCGTTCACGCTGGCGATCGGCGCATCGCTCGTCGCCCACAGGACGGCCTCGAAGCTCATCGAGCCACCTCCGGCACGTCGATGCCGAGGCCGTGTGGCGTGTCGCGCTGTACATCTCGTACGCTCAAGACGAGCGCACCTCCACTCAATCTCGTGTGCTTCGGCCGGCACTCCGAGCTCCACACTCGGACCGGCCCTTCTCAGGCCCCGCCTTGTGCGGGGCCTGAAACGTGTAGCGGGGCTGGTCAGCCCACGATTTCCATGGTCACCCGGTGGTGCAGAGGGGCAGTGGTGACCGTGACGTAGAGGGTCTCTCCAGCCTCCGTCTTCGCGAGGCTGACTACCCGGAAACCCGGGCTTCCCTCGGCCATGCCGAGAGCCTCGGCCACGACCAGGTCCATCGGCTCGGCGGTGATCTGGCACTGGGTACGGGCAACGTTCCAGCCGAGCCAGTCCGCCGCGCGCACGCCGGGCGGCGGCTTCATCGGCGGGGCTCCAACGGGCGCCAGCATGGGCGGGACACCCTCGTAGCCATCGGGCCGCCGACTGGCGATGTCGTACGGCAGGGCCGTCAGCTTGTGCTGCACGGGCACGCCATCGACCCGGCGCACGCGGTGGCGCTCCACAACGTCGGACCCCTCGGCAAAACCCCAATCGGTCCATGCGAGGGGCGCGGTGCTCTGGCGAACGAGGTAGGTCTCCTCGGTCGCTTCCCCGCCCGAGCCGTTCGGTGCCCATGCCTCGCCCTGGCTGAGGTCCGGCGGGGCGTAGGTCCCGAGGTACGCGTCCGCACTCGGGCCGGCCGCGACGGTCGTGCCGCTGCCAGCCGCCGTCCGGGTGAGCCCCAGCGCGGTCAGGACCGCGTACGCGGCTGCGGCGGTTTGCTGGCTCACGCCGTACCGGGCGGCCAGGTCCCGGACGCTTGGTAGCCGCGCGCCGTAGGCGTATTCACCTGCTGCGATGCCCTTCTTGAGGTCGGACACGATCTCGTTCGTATTCATGGCGATTCCCTCCAGTCCCCCGGTGGCGTACTCCCAGGCTAGCGATGTCAAGAGGTACCGCCATGCAGGCAGATGCGTCAAGTAGCTTCCAAACCATCTTGACAATTCGCGTGCGGGTTCCTACCTTCGGTGTTGCAAGGGATTGCCCGGACGGCAGCGCGTGATGGCGGCCCGGAAGGAAGCGTTCGTTCTTTCAGAACTCCATAGTGAAATCAAGCGATTTCAGGCATCTGCGACAAGCCGCAGGCCCTGCCTGGCGACCAGCACGCACCTTCTCCCATGCCGTCCTCACGGGCGGACAAGTGACCCGTACGCCAGGTGAGACAAGGGCAGAGATCGCGGACCCCGTAGGCAGTTCGACCGGTTCGAATCCGGTCCGGGGTGCTGCGGCATTCGTGCCGCTCGGAGCTGGGCGCCGCCCGCTCCGGAACGTGTGACGGCCCCGGGAGGTGAGAGTCCCGGGGCCGTCTGAGTCCTAAGCAGGAGGACCCAATGAACAGCATGGCATGCACGCGTCCCACCCTCGTGAGCGAGGCCCGGTCGGATGTGTCAGAGCGGCGCCTGGTGGTGCTGCTCGACCGCATGGCCGCCGAGGGCGACGCCCGCGCCGTGTGGAACGGGCGTCGCGCTCGGCGCACGCTTCAGGAGATGATGCCCGGCTACGCCCGGCAGCCGATCCTCACCCTGCACCGGCCGGTGATGGCGGATGACGCGTGTCCGCTGTGCGGCCGGTGGGGGTGCACGGGAACGAACTGCCCGTCGGCCGCAGCCAGCTCGGCGCCCGCCGTCGCGACGATGGCGCCGCCCGCCGCCACGTCCGGTCAGTGCCAGAAGTGTGGCGGCCGGTTCGAGGGTTGGAACGGCGGAGTCTGCGACGCCTGCCGCGCGCTCGGGCGCTGACCCGTGTCCGACCTGTACGAGCGCTACATGCGCGCCGCCGCCGCTCTGCGGTCGCACAACTCCGGGTGCCGGTCTTGTACCGCGAAGGGGCGGTGCCCGCAGGGGGCGCGGCTGTTCGAGAGCCTCGAACGGCTCCAGGACGTCTACCTGAATCACAACCGCCCGTGACGGCCGCTGCCGCGCTTCCGCGCTGTGCCCGGCCCGCGAGCAGGGAGTAGGCCCAGACCGAGGCCCGCGCCTGGTCCCAGGCCCACGCCGAGACGTGCCGCGCGCTCCCGAACTGATCGCCCAGGCCCAGACAAGGAGAGATTCGTGAACCGATTCAGCAAGACCCGTCCGAGCGACGGTGCCGACGACGCACCGGCCGTTCGGCGTTGGAGCTGGCGAGGTGTCGTCCTCGCCGTCCTGGGCGCGGTGACGCTCGGCGTCGCCGTGCTGTCCGTCGTCGTCAGCTACAGCATCCTCGAACCGAGGTTCGGGGGGTGGGCGTACGCGATCGTCGGCGCCCTCGACGCCCTGTGGGTGGTCTTCCAGGGCGCGGAGATCCTCGCGGGCAACAACCGCCGGCGAGCGGCCCGCGCCCAGCGTGCGGGGATCGTCCTGACGGCCGTCCTCACGGCCATGCCGACCACCGACCTGATCATCAACGGTGACGGCCGCTTCGAGCTGGCCATGGTCCTCACCCCGCTCGCCATCGTCGCAACGAAGGTCGCGTGGTGGCTCACCCTGCCCTCGCTCGGACGCCGGGTCTCGGAGACCACGCGGCGCAAGCTCGCGGACAAGCGGCAGCGCGTTGCGGATCAGCTGGAGGAGATGGAGGCGGAGGCCGCGCACCGTATCGAGCTGCTCGCCGTCGCCACCGACCTGGAGAAGCAGGTCGCCAACGCCGAGACCGCCTACCGCAAGGCGGTCCTGAAGAGCCGTCAGCGCACCGCTGAGAAGCTGCACGACCAGGCGGAAGCCACCGGGGCCACCCTCACGGAGAAGCCGCTGCCCGCGTTCGTCTCGGCGATCCGGCTCCCGGAGCTGGGCGCGTGGGACCCCGCCGCGCTGCCCGGCACGGAGCTGCCCCAGGGCGGCACGCAGGTCACCGCCCTGCCGCCGTCACCCGGCACGCAGGACGGCACGGAGGGCGTGCCGGGCGACGGTGCGGCGGCACGGACCGCCGCTCTGGCGGACCTCGCGTACGTCGCGGGTGTGCCGGTGCCCGTGCCGGGCGAGCAGGTGACGGACTCGCAGATGGACGTCGTCCTGCGGCACCTGCGCTACAGCGACGATCCGCCGCTGTCCTACCGGCAGGCCCGCGACCAGTACCGCGAGGCGGGGTTCGTCGGCAGCGAGGAGCGGATCCGCCGCGTCTGGGGCGATCTCCTCGCGAAGGAGGAGGACGGCCCCGCGCGCAGCAGCTCCTCCTCCGCGCCGTCCGAGGGGACGGAGGACGAGGAGGAGCCCGAGCACGGGCGCGCGAGCTGACAGATTCCGGCACCACCGATGCAGCCCAGCCGAGGGTTCGGCTGGGCTGTGTCGCGACTGCCGGACCTTGAGCGGTCGACCCCGGGTGTCAGACCCGGCGAGCACCCTGGCGAGCGGCACCTGACGCAGACCCAGGCGCAGACCCGGCGAGCACCAAAAACCCCAGCAGGCACGCGCGTTACGCGCGTTACCCTGCGTGGCCACGTCACTACGAAGGAGAAGGACACCCAGCGTGAGCAGGAAAAAGGCGAAAGCCCAGGAACAGGAGGACAGCTACGGCCAGCTCGCCGGGGCGATCGGCGGACTCGCCATCGCCGCAGGCGGCATGGCGGCCATCAAGGACAAGCTGGGCCTGTCCTGGCCCGCGACGGTGCTGCTGACCGCCGGGGCCCTGGTCGCCCTTGGCTACGCGGCCTGGTGGGTCAAGACCCGCGTCCAGCGGGCGTGGGCCCGCGAACCCGCGGAGAAGACGGCTACGGCCTGCGCGCACGACGTACCGGCCGGTGGTGAGGAGGCCGAGGGGCCCGCGAGGGACGAGACGCTGACCCAGGCGCTCGTCGCGAGCGGCGTGATCGGCAAGGACCAGATCGTCCGCGCGGACGAATCCGTCGTGACGCCCCTGCCTCACGGGCTGGGCGACCGGTACGAGTTCAAGGTTCCCGTCGGCCGCACCTACAGCCACGTGGCCGCGAAAGCCGGAGAGGTCGCCGGCGCTCTGGGGGCGACCCGGCTGCGGACTCAGGTCGAGCGCGGTGAGCTGAGCGAACGCGACGTCGACATGACCGTGCTCGCGCAGCCACCCTTCACCCAGCCGTTCGCCCCGCCGACCAGGGAAAGAATCCTCGCGCACGAAGGAATCCCGTTCGCGCACAGCATGACCGGTGAACTCGTCGGAATCGACGACTTCACCAAAGGCGCGCTCTTCGTCGCCGGAATGACGCAGACCGGGAAATCGACACTGACGATCGCCCTGATCACCTGCGCCTACATCGCCTACGGGCCCGATCTCGACGTCTACCTGATCGAGGGGAAGCCCGGGGCTCTCGTCCGCTTCGAAAAGCTGGCGGTCCGCTACGAAGCCTCCAGTAAGACGGAGGTGTTCGACTCGATGGTCTGCGGACTCCTCAAGATGCAGCAGGACCGGTACGAGCTGGATAACGCGGCCATGCGGGAGCGTAAGCCCAAGCCGCGTCACCGGCAGGTGCTGTTCATCGCGGACGAGGTCGCCGACTACTACGTGAGCGACGGCAGCAACGAGGCGAGGAAACAACGAGCACGGCTCGTGAAGAACTCGTCAGAGCTGGTCCGTAAGGGTCTCGAATGCGGAATCACCGTCGTCATGATGACGCAGCGTCCCTCCGACCGTGCTGTTCCGGTAGAGGTGCGTGACCAGTTCAAGCGGCGCATCTGCCTCTACGTCTCAGGAAAGGGAAGCGCAGAAGTCGCGCTTGGATCGGACTACTTCAAGACGGAATCCCCGATCCACCCCGCACTGATGGACGCGAGCATTCAAGGCCAGGGCGTGTACTTCGATGGCGTCTCCTCGAAACTGATCCGAGGAATCCGCTTCGATGACGAATTCATCTGGCAAGTCGTCGACGACGTCGCGGCCCGTCGGGAAAAGCGTGTCGAGACGGCACCGGACACACCGGTAAAGCGGGCAATCGCGCTCATGCAAGACCGGGGCGTCGATTTCATCAGAAGCGCCGAACTGGGACCGGCACTCGGAATCGAAGAAACCAGGCCCGGTGAACTGGGAAAGCAGCTCAAAGAGCTTCTGAAGGTCAGCCCGGAAGCCACCAATCAGGGGCGCGGCTACAAGCTCGACACCCTCAAGCAAGCCGCCCTCACCGGACCCTGACCCGTCATGGCAGCCCGTTCCACGCCCGTCGTGGACCCGTCATGGACCCACTCGCACGACGGACCCACGACGGACCCACGACGGACCTCCAACAGACCACCATGACGGACCTGACCAGCCAAAACGCCAAGAACAGGGGGATCCACACTTGCGAGGCACCACGCCCGTCACGATCGGCATAACGGCGACCGCGGCCGTCATCGTCGCCGCGCTCGTCCAGGCCGGCACCGACCCGGTGGGAACCGCGCTCGGCGTCAGCGTTCCCGCCCAGTACCGGGACCTGATCGAAGAAGCCGGAAACACCTGCCCCGAGATCAGCCCCAATCTCCTGGCCGCGCTCATCCAGCAGGAATCCGGATTCAACCCGAAAGCAACATCACCGGCCAACGCCCAGGGAATCGCTCAGTTCATCCCGTCCACATGGGCGGCCGAGGGAATCGACGCCAACGGCGACGGGAAACGCGACGTCTGGGACCCGGAGGACGCCATCCCGTCCTCCGCGAAATACCTCTGCACCCTCGCCGAGGAAGTCAAAAACGTTCCGGGCGACCGGCAGAGCAACATCCTCGCCGCCTACAACGCCGGACCCGAAGCGGTCAGGAAAGCGGGCGGCGTCCCCAAAATCAGCGAGACACAGAACTACGTCCGCATCATCAACGCCAACGCCCAAACACCCGCCCCTGCCGGATCCTCCGAAACCGCCGCCATCGCCATCGGTGCGGCATCCCGGATGATCGGCCTGCCGTATTCGTGGGGTGGGGGAAACGCGACCGGCCCCACCACGGGATCGTGCTGCTCTCCCAATGGGCGGTCCGGAGAATCCATCCGTGGATTCGACTGCTCCGGACTCGTCGTATACGCCTACGCGAAAGCGGGGATCACGCTTCCCCGCACAGCCGCCCAGCAATACGCGGCATCCCAGCACATCAATCCCGCCGATCTCCAGCCCGGCGATCTCGTGTTCTACGGCAACAGCGCCGCGAGCATCCACCACGTCGGCATCTACATCGGACGCGGCCAGATGCTCAACGCGCCACGGCCCGGAACCGACGTCCGTATCGACCCGATCAAAGCACTCCCCGACCTGTACGCCATCGCACGCCCCACCCCGAAGAAGGAGATCTGAGAATGCTGAAGAACCTTTTCCTCGCCGCGCCCGTCGACCTGTCCGGCGGATTCACCGACTTCTTCAAGACCATCGGAATGACCGGTGGCGGACTGGTCACCAAGGGAATCGCGGCAGTGGTCGCCGTCATCGCCGTCAAGATGCTGCTCCAGCTCTCCAACGACCCGAAGACCGCGCTGCGCAAGGGATCCATGGCGATCGGGACGCTGTTCGTCGCCGTGGTCCTGGCCCTCTACGGCGACACCCTGTTCTCCACCGTCACCAACGCCAAGAGCTGACCGCCATGCCCGAAAAGGACCCCTGCGAACTACTCAAGAACACCCCGACCTACGACCTGTGCGTCAACCCCGACTCCGCACCCGGCTCCCCACAGGACGTCCCCTCCGACGCCCTCACCTCAGGCGGCGCTGACCAAGTCAAGAACCTCGCCGAATCCCTCATCAAGGCCATCAAAGGGTTGCTCGTGCCCAAGGAGTCGTGGGCGCCGGCGAAGGCGGACGACGCGTTATACGCGCCGTTCCTGTGGCTGGGTCAGCACATGGCGGTCGCGATCTTCGTGTGCGTCGTGGTCGTGGCGGGCCTGACGGCCTGGCAGGGCTCGCCCCGGCTCCGGCAGATGGGAGCCTCCACGGGCTGGACGCTGGCCGCCGTGGTGGGAATGGCCTCCGTCCCCGGAATCGTCATGCTCCTCCACAAAGCGGTGAGCGCCGCATTCACCGCCGCGTTCGACAGCAACGAGACCACCCTGTTCCAAGTCATCGAAGCTGACTTGGAGAAGGAGGCGGGGGATCCGCTGGGCGTGCTGATCATCGTCAGCGCGCTCGTCGTCGCCCTCGCCTTCGCCGCGCTCGTGTTCATGACCAGGCAGCCCGCGATCCTCGTGTTCGTGTGCATGGCCCCCCTCGTGCTCGCGTCGCTTGCACGAGGGGGCGACATGGACGCGGTCAAAAGGTGGGCTCAGCGCCTGCTCGGCCTGCTCTTCGCCCCGTTCGCGCTGCTCCTGATCACCCCGTTCGTGTCCCTGGCGAAAGGCGCGCTCGTGATGGACGCGGTGCTCCTGGTCGCAGCTGACGCGCTCATGCTCCGGATGATCTTCCACGGCGTGCCGTACTTCGGCCCGCGCATCGCGGGCGCCGTCCGCGCCGTGGTCGAGAACCACACCACCAACCCGATGGCCCGCGCGGTCGTGCGGGCCGGGGCGCCGGACGTGTACGAGCAGGAGGACGTTCCGCGCCCCCGCCGCACCGTGGACACCCCGGGCCGGGCGATCGGCCAGGACCGGGGCGTGCTGTTCGCCGCGTACGGAGCCCGGAACAAGCCGCGCCCGGGGCGGCTCACGGTGGAGTCGGCTGCCGCGCAGGTACGGGAGAACGCGGCCCGCACGGCGGCGCTCACCCAGGCCCGGCGCGAGGCGAGGCCACCCAGGCCCGCCGCCGGGCCGGTGACGGGAGCGCAGAACGGCGCACAGCCTGCGGCGGGACCGAGCGGCGCGCAGCCGTCGGCCCCCGCGCCCCGTGCTCCCCGGCCTGCCCCGGCTCAGGGGCCGCAGCCTCCGCGGCAGCGGCCGTAGCCGAGTCCCCGCTCCGCACTTCCAGTGGCCGTCCGCTCGCGCGGACGGCCACCCCCTTTCCCTCATTGGAGGTTCGATCGTGTACTCCCTGACCCCGGGCTACCGGATCCCCGCCGTCCAGCGGGGGCTCAGCCCCGCCGAGACCGTTCTGACGAAGCTCACCGCCGGGGCCGGGAGCGCCGTCCTCGCCTCCGCACTGCTCGCCCCTCCGCCGATCTGGACGTTCGGCGCGGTCGGCGCGGCCGTCGCCCTGATCAACCTGGCGCCCGGACCCCGCTCGCTCGGCCGGTGGGCGGCAGTCGGCTACCGGCACTTGCGCGAACGCACCGCCCCCGCGTCCATGGCCGACCGCCCCGGGACCACAGCGACATGGGCCCTGTACCCGGGGCACGGCACGATGCAGAGCGCGGCCGCTCGCGCCGAGTTCCACGCCGCGTTCTCCCGCGCGCTCACCTTTGCTGGCGGGCAGGCCCGTACCGCCGGGGTGCAGGTCCACGTCACCCACCACGCCACCGTGAGGGCCCACACCACCCACACCCAGACCATTTCCGTCCACATCCCCAAGGGCTTGGCGGGAGACCCGGAGCGGATCCTCAGCACCCTGGCGGGGGAGTTCGGCAGGCTCGGCGCGCTCACGCCGCTCACGGCGGACCCCGCTCCGGAGGTGACCGGCCGTGGACCCGGCTGGGCCGCGCTCGATGACGGCCGGTACGCGGCGACGGCGCGGATCACCGGGTGGCCGGACGCGACCGGCGACGACCTCATGGCCCGCATGCTCCTCGGCCAGGAGACAAGCCGTTCCCTCGCCGTGCTGTACCGGCCACTTCCGGCGCGGCAGTCGCGGCGGTCGGCCATGTGGCAGTCCGCGGCGGCCGGCGCGTTCACCACGGACAAGGTCAAGCAGGACGCACACGAGCTGGCGAGCGGTACGACGCACGGCGCGCTCGTCCAGGGCGCCACGCTCGTCGACCTCGACGCCTACCTGACCGTCTGGGGCGACAGCCCCGAGACCGTGACTGAGGAGCGGCGGCAGGCCTCACTCATGGCCGACCGGCACCGGATCACCCTCGACTGGCTGACCGGCCAGCAACACCGCGCCCACGTGATGACCACCCCACACGGCGCCTCCACCCGGAAAGGCAGCATCCTGTGATCCGACTCCCCTCCACCCTCGCCGCGATCACCGCCCCCCTCGTCGCCTCCAACACCGCCTTCCCCGGTATCCCGATCGGCCGCTCCCTCCTCGACGGCCGCGAGTTCCGCCTCTCCCCCGTTCTGGCGGACGCCGGGCTTCTTCCCTCCACCAACAGCCTGGCGCTGGGGGGTCTGGGTTCGGGCAAGTCCACAACGGCCAAGACGCGGATGCACCGCGAGATCCGCCACAACGACCACCAGGGCGTCGTCATCGACTCCTTCGGCGAAGGCAATACGGGCGAGTGGACGCCGCTGGCTCACTCGCTCCGGGGCCGGGTCATCGAGGCCGGATCCTTCACCCTCAACCCCTGCTCGACGCTGCTGCCCCCGGCGGTGCGTGAGCAGTTGATCCGGTCGCTGATCGTCGCCGTCGAACCGGAGGCCCTCACCTCGGAGTCCACCCACGCTCTGCAGCACGCTCTCAACCATCCGAAGTCGACCGCGCTGGGCGGGCTGGTCGACGCGCTGGTGAGTCCGGAGGACGGCCGGTGGCCTGCCGCCCGCCTCGCCAAGTGGGGCGTGAAAGTGGCCATCGCACTTTCCCGCTACACCGAGGGCTCGCTGACCGGCCTGTTCGACGGCCGCGACGCAGGCCTGCCCGAGACGGACCAGCCGATCACCGTTTTCGACTTCTCCCGCCTCGACCGCAACAGCCCTGCCATCCCCTCGCTGATGGCCGCGATCTCATGCTGGGCGGAGCACGTGTGGCTGCCCCAGTCGACCGCCGTGCACCGGCACTTCGTCCTGGAGGAGGCCTGGCAGATCCTCCTCTCCCCCGCCACCAGCGAACTGATCCAACGCATGCTCAAGAACAGCCGCAAAGCGGCGATGAGCCTCGACGTCGTCATGCACACCCTCTCCGACCTCGGCGAGGGCCCCGCCCGCGACCTCGCCCGACTCTGCGAGGTCGCCCACGTCGGCCGCCTCGGCCCCGAGGAAGCCGCGGCGGTCGGCACGCTGCTCGGACTGCCGGAATGGGCGGTCGCGGAGATCCCGACGCTCGCCCCGGGACAGGCCGTGTGGAAGGTCGGCCCCCACTACGTCGACATCATCGAAACCGTCCTCGACGCCGAAGAGGCCGCGCTCACCGACACCTCGTCCCGCAGGCGTGCCGCCCAGCAAGCCCACACAGCTGAGGTGGAGGGCCCGGCGGCGCCGGTCTGGACGGACGAGGAAGACGAGGCGGAGTTCGAGCACGACCATGACCATGACCACGAGGAGGACCAGGGCGACGAGAACCAGGATCACGGCCTGGCCCTGATCGCCGAGACAGACCCGGAGGAGGACGGCTGGGACTGGGACATGCCACCCACCGTCATCGACCGCCGGCACCACGACGTCATCCAGGCCGCCCAGGAAGGCCGGTGCAACGAAGCCGCCCAACTCGCCGCCATAGGAGAACGGGAGGACATCACCACCCACGGGATCATGTCCGATCAGGCCGTCTCGTGGCTGGCCACCCGCGCCCGGGTGGCGGATCTGTGCGGAAGCCCCGACCAGGCGCAGCAACTGCGCGCTACCGTCGCCCGTATGGGCAAGGATCCCGAATGGTTCACCGCGGCCTCCGAGCAGACCAACCCGGCCTGGTACAGCGACGTCGACCCCGCTGCACCGGTCGGCGCCGGCACTCTGCCTCCAGCCCCGTCTACGGAACGGCGGCAGCGCCGTGTCTGGCCCTACGTCGCCGCCGTGGCCGCCGCGTCGGTCGCCACCGCCGTCATCTGGCAAGGCGCCGAAGCCGAACAGAAGAAGGAAGACCGCAAGGCCGTCGCGGAGGCGTATAAGGGTCGCTCTGGCGCGGAGCTCCACCTTGACGGAGTCAAGGTCGACCTTGTCGCACAGTGGACCACCGACAGGGAGCGCGTCGCCATCGAACTTCGCTCGTTCTTCGACGCGAACGCCCGGTATCTGAGGATCGATGCTGGCGGCAAGAGCGTTCACAGCGCTCTGACGGCCGACCTCAAATATCCCAGGGACCCTCGGATCGTGGTGCCGGTGACGGACCCTCTGGCCGATGTGACGGTTCGGGTGGCGGTCGGGGGGAGGGAGTGGAAGGAGGGCGCACGTGCGGCCTCCCGAGAGATCCGGCTCTCCCCCACCGGTATCGCATACGACGCAGAGACCGGAGAGCGTCTGCCCTCCGACCTCTGACCTCACGGTGAACAGGCCCCGGGGGCCACCCTCCTGATGAGGGTGGCCCCGGGGCCTGTTTGCGTTCGGGGGTGCCGTCGTCCTGCGGCGGTGCCGCGCTCGCGGAGGCGAAAGCGAGTGTCAGAAAATCTGACACTCCAGATTCGGTGTCTGCCCGCGTGCGACTGGGGAGCGTCTGCCCTCCGACCTGTGATCCGGAGACCCCAGGAAGACCATTGGTCTTTTCGTTGAAGTGACGATAAGTGTCTGTTCCTAAACCCGGGGCTGCTCAGCGCGCCTTTCGTCTGTCTCAGCGTGAGCGCCTGCCGTTCGGCGAACGGTCACGGTGACCGTTCGCCGAACGGCGCGGAGAGGGATAGTGGTCACAGGTCAGTGCCGAGGAGCACCCTGGAGATGTGGTGACCAGGAAGAACCTGCGGTGTAGTCAGTGCGGAACGCCTCTTCCCGACGGGTCCAGGAAGAGCCGGCGGTACTGCTCTGCGACGTGCAGAACGAGGGCCTGGCGCACGATGAGGGCCCGGCGTGAGGCGATCGACGCCGGCGGGGCGGCCCTCAAGGCGGTCCTCGAAGGGCGGCGCCATCCCTGGCCGCGCTTCACGTGCCCTGAGTGCGACAGCACCTGGTACGCCGCAGACACCCCGTTCGGCAAGACGAAGCGATCCGACAGTCGGTACTGCTCACCTCGCTGCCGAACGCGAGCCTGGCGCAAACGTTCGCGTTCAGGAGGCGTCACCCCGTGACGCCTCCTGGTGACGCCAACGACACGCCCAGGGTTTAAGGAACAGGCGCTCTAACAAGGCTGTTCGCGAAGCGGCCCCCGCTGCCAAGACCTCGATGGTCTCGGCAGCGGGGGCCGCTTCTGGTTTTCCGGTGAATGGTGTCACTTCGAGAGCACTCCCGGAGCCTTCGGTTACTGCTCCAGTTCCGCCAGAGCTTCCTGGCCGGCCTCGATGACGAGCCGCATCAGGTCGGGTTGCTGGCGGGCGAATACGCGTACAGCGTCTGCGTCGAAACGGTCGGGGCTGAGCGTGAGCATCGGTGCCGCGGCTTGGACCGCCTGCTGGGGCGCAGTGGGTTCGAGGTCCACCTTGTAGCCGTGCTCGACGGCCGCATGGCGCAGGCCGCGTTCGGTGAGATCGCCGGCGGCTTCTGCTGAGCGCCAGCATCTGCGGACGGCGTCGTCTCCGTGGTCACGCTGCACGGAGACCAGTGGGCGCAGGGGTCGTTCCTTGAGTTGGCGTCGGGTGATGGACGCCAGGGCCCGGATGACCGGGCCGATGCGGATCACCTTGTTCATGTAGTCGCCGCTGTGCCCGTTCAAGGCGCGGCCCCAGGCGTCGAAGGTTTCGTAGCCCGCGTGCCGGAACAGGTCCTCGTCCCGGACGATCCGGTATGGCTCGCCAACCCACAACAGGTATTGCTGGGTGATCCGCTCGGTCGCCAGCTCGGTTTCGCGGTCAGCGTGCAGGATCGCGTTCTCGCAGTACGACAGTCGCTTGGCCGGGTCGGTCTCGCCCGGTGGAACGAAGTACGTCACCTCTGCGCCCGTAGACGGGCCAGGAAGACGGCCCGTATTTTCGTCGCTTTGACGAGAACCGTTGGCCTGGGAAGACGCCGCGACGCCGGAAGACGGACGGGGTTGGACTGTTTGCTTGGCGGGGTCCACAGCGGTGCCGGTCTTCGTCCCGGCGAGCTGGTCCGCAATGCTCGTACGGGCGCCCGCCATCACGCCTCAACCTCCGACGCCGCTTGCGCCTGCGCACCGATCTGAACGACGCGTTCATCCGCACCACGCAGTCCGTGTTCGAGCGCGAAGCGGTAGAAGTCCTCCCGAGCCTGAAGCTCGACACGGTTGTTGTGGTACTGGGTGACCACCTTGGTGGCGTTGGTGTGGACGCGGTAGCGGCGGATCACCGTCTGCGCGACCGGATAGCCCCGCTGCTCACACCACGCCCGAGTGCCGTCCACGTACGCTTGCCCCTCAGCTGGCGGCCAGTTGTTGATAACCACCTGAAACGGCACGCCCCCCGGCTTGAGCACCCACTCGATCGTCTGCCACGTCGGCTCGAAGCAGTCCGGCTCAGTCAGCATCGGCACGATCACATCGTCCGCCTGATCCAGCAGCGCCCGCAAGATCCGCCCATACCGGTCATCACCCAACGGATCACGTCCCGTCGATGGGTTGATCTCCGCCCATCCCGGCGTGTCCACGAAGATGTGCGCGTACGGCAATGCCTTCAGATGCTCGATGTTCTCGACGTCACTTGAGATGTCCAGGATGTCGAACGGCAACTCCTCCAGCCGTGCCGCGCGCCACAGGGCCGTGCCCTGCGGGTCGGCGGAGGCGACCGCAACGTACGGCTTTCCGTCCGCCCGCGTGCCCCGAACATCCGCGCACACCGCGCCCATGTTCAGCGAGATCAGGCTCTTGCCCACCCCACCCTTACGGTTCAGCACCACATGGATCTTGGCCATGCTTTCTCCGTCCACTTCGCCACCTCACGGCAGCTACTTCGGGTTCTGAGCCGACAGTGTCTCAACCCCACCCCCCGTCATGGGCAGGCGCGCGGTTCTAGGGTGGCTGCGCGCCCCTGCGCGGCGTTCTCCGGGTCTCGCGCGCCGCCCGGATGCCCTCGGACGGGGTCGAGGCTGATCGGCCCTCAGATCGCCCGTTCAGGGAGCAGGATGGTGCCCCGGCTATGATGCGGGTGCCGTGCGGGCTGAAGATCGCTTCATAACTTTCTGGGCCCGTACGGTTCTTTTCTGCCCGCACCTCATGCCCGCCCCCGGCCTGACCCTGGCGCGGCGCGAGCAGCGTTCAGCCCCCGGTATCCTCGCCGGAGCCCGTACCAGAATGGAGCGTGCGGGTCAGGCCCGGTGCCCATGCACTGGGGGCAGTACCACCGGGCCGCCCCCAAACTTCGGCACCTCAGTAGCCGATTCGCGTCTTCCGCTGGCGGGTCGCTCTCCGCACGCGCCGGGTCAGCGGTTTGCGGGCTGCGCCTGCTTCTGGCCGGCACAGGCCGTCGTGTGGAACGCCCCCGGGCGGGACGTGGCAGCCACGCCGGGGGCGGTGCCGGCCCGTGGTACGGATCGGGAACGGCACCGGTCACTTTCACATACCCGCCCGTCTGTCACCAGCAGCCACTCTGCGGGCCACGGGAGGGAAACCGGCTTCATGCTGCCGGACTCTGCCTCTGCCGGTACCACTGCCCGTTTCGCGTCGGCGCTTTCTGTCGCGGGGGCCGGACGGGCTGCGCCGGGCGAGGTGCGCCGTGTTCACGCGTGTGGCTGAAACCGCAGGCGGTTGGCGGCTCTGTTGGCGCTGTTGGTTGCAGGGCCTGTTCCGGCCCCAGCCGGTACAGGCCCTGCGTGCGGCACGCGGGGGACCTATCGTGTCGACACCTCAGATGATCATGGAATCCTCCATTCCGAGTGGGTGATTGCTGCTCAATCCGCAGTCGGTGAGGGTCTTGCTGTCTGCCTGGGGGGGGCGAGTGTTTTCGACAGGTGTGAGGTTCGGGGAAGAGGCCACCGAGATGTTCGGGTTTCCCCACCACTGATGCTGGCTCGTGTTTGTCCTGGTCAGTTGACGTTTCAGAGGGTTGATCTTGGTGGTGTTTTCCCGAATCAGTCGTGGTGTGATCCCGAATCGGCCAGTGCAGTGTTCGTCGAACCTCCTTTGAAGTGGGCTCTGTAACGCATGAGGGGGTTGGGCCGAGGCGAAACGGGTCGGTGTCACCCGCCCAGGTGATCGACGCGGACCCTTGTCGAGGATGTCGGCTCTAGTGTCATGTCCGTAACGCCTGTCACGGGCGCTACGTGAACTGCCGTATGTAGGGCGGCTGTTGACTGTCGGAGGCTGGCGCTGTGATCACTGCTCTGTTGCCGGTTCGTGCTCTGCGCGGGTGCTGGCTCCGGTGACCAGTGATGCCTGGGGGTGCCTCTATGTCCTTCGTCAAGGCGCCCGTGTCGGGTTTGGGGTGGTTCAGGGTTGTTAGGGTTATGCGGCGAGCTCGATGTCCTTCGGCGTCCGGGATTCGTAGAAGGTGCCGTCGCGGAGCATGGCGAACAGAACGCTGATGCGTTGGCGGG
>NZ_JBHUYJ010000136.1:0-17936 GCF_042668715.1 Streptomyces sp. NPDC057271 | reverse complement strand
TCGGCCGACAATTCTCATCAAGGACAGCCTGAGCGTCAGTCGTTTGGAGAGTCAGGCCGTCGGACGGTGCCAGCATCCATCCTCACTGTCGTTTGTCTCCGCCTGGCCGGACGGCGGGGCGGCAGTGGAGGCATCGATCGCCGAGAACGGAGGGTTCTGGCCGCTCGCGCCAGCTGCTCACTACGACGGCGAAGGTCTCACCGGTGAGCAGATCGCACGCCTCGTGCGTGGCTCGACGCCTCACCCAGGTGCCACGCTGACCGAGCCCGCTGTCCTGGCGGGGCCGCTCGGTGAACTTCCGGCGACATACATCCTGTGCGTGATGCCGGGGACCGAGCCCGACGACGCCGAGCCTGACGAAGATGTGGCCGAGCTGCTGACCAGCAAGCACTGGCGGCTGGCCAAGATGGACACTGGCCATTGGCCGATGTTCTCCCAGCCGCGCGAGCTGGCGAAAATTCTCCTCGATGCTGCCGTGGAGTGAGAGCACCTTCATGCCTGCGGGCTGGTTTCGGACGCGCTTGATGTGTGCTGGTCACAGCCATTCGCCGATGGCTGCTACGAGGACGGTCGCCTCGTAGCGGACCGCTAGCTTGTCGTATCGCGTGGCGACAGCACGGTGTCTCTTGAGCCGGTTGATCCCGCACTCGACCGCATGGCGCTGGCGGTAGTCGACCGGGTCGAAGTGCGGGGGCCGGCCGCCGCGGGAGCCGCGCTTCTGGCGGTTGCGTGCCTGGTCTGCCTTGTCTGGGATGGTGCAGCGGATTCCGCGGCGGCGCAGGTAGGCGCGGTTCTTGCGGGAGGCGTACGCCTTGTCGGCCCGCACGCGGTCGGCCCGCACGCGGTCGGGGCGGACGCGTGGCCGGCCCGGTCCGATGCGGGGCACTCGGACCTTTTCCAGGACGGGTTCGAACTGTGGCGAGTCACCGCGCTGCCCTGCCGTGACCACGATCGACATGGGCTTCTGACCCTGTTCGACGGCCAGGTGGAGCTTGGTGGTGAAGCCGCCGCGTGATCTTCCCAGCCCGTGATCATGGGGCTCGGTGAAGATGCCGCCCGGCGGTTCCTTCTGCAGATCGCCCTGTTTACGCGCCCCGGCCGCATACGCCGGTCCGGACCCGGAATCGTATGCCGTCGATCAGCCGACGCCGGGGCCAGACGGGCGGCCTTCCTGCCCTGGCGCCCTTCGGCAACAACGGCTCCAGCACCGCCCACTGCTCGTCCGTGAGATCTCCACGCCCCATGAACCATTCACAGCTCAAGATCCACTTTCGATACACGGCCTAGCTGCCGGATCTACGATCTTTTCCGTCGATGGCAGCGGAGCGGAACCTGGCAGCGGATCCTCACCCGGCTCCAGTCCCTGGCCGACGCGAAGGGGGCGATCACGTGGGACCTGAGCGTCGACTCCACGGTGTGCCGCGCTCATCAGCAAGCTAGGTGACCAGCGGCTCACGGCATGATCGCTGGCGGGCCCGCCGCGGGCCGGCTGCGGTGCCGTCCCGGTCGGGGCCGAAGCCCTCAAGGGCCAAGGCCTGTCCGGCCCCTGCGCACCACGTGGCGGGCACCCACGCGGTGAGGTGACCGCGGCGCACGGTACGGTCCCCCTCGCGGCGCGTCGAGCACCTCTCCGCGCGGCGTCTGGGAGGGAAGGAAAAATGCGTACATCACTGCGACGGCGCCTGACCACGGTTGCCGCGGCGCTGGGGCTGACCTCGCTCGGACTCGTGGGGGCGACGCCCGCGCAGGCCGCGATCGACGACTGCCCGAAGGGCTACTTCTGCGCCTGGCAGACAACGTGGGGCACGGGCACGATGTTCAAGACGAACACGAACAAAGCGACGCTGGGGTCCTGGGACAACACGTTTGACGCGATTGTCAACCGTACGTCGCAGTATGCCTGTATGTACGACGATCCGAATTACGGTGGGTGGGGCACCCAGTGGGCTCCCGATCCCACAGGCGCTGCTTGGGGATTCGCCCATTGGAAAGCCGTCAGCTCGGTAAGGTTCGTGAAGACGAGCCGGGAGTGCAACGGGAAGCCCTACCCGGAGTGGTACTCGGGGCCTGCCCCCAAGGCTGCTGGGTTCGGAGACATGAACGCCGACCGCCGGCCCGACGTTCTCGTCCGGGACGAGGCGGGCCGGTTGTGGTTCCTGCCCGGTGACGGAACCGGTCGGATGGTCGGCTCGGGTGGCTGGAACGGGATGAGCGCGCTCACCCGCCACGGCGACTTCAGTGGCGACGGTCGCGAGGACGTGATCGCCCGTGAGGCGTCCACCGGGAAGTTGTGGCTCTACCCCGGCACCGGTACGGGCGGCCTGGGCGTACGCAAGCTGATCGGCAGCGGTGGCTGGAACGGCATGAACCGCATCACCGCCTTCGGGGACCTGACCGGGGACGGCCGCGTCGACCTGGTCGCGGTCGAGAAGTCCACCGGGAAGCTGTGGCTGTACCCGGGCACCTCCTCGGGCGGTCTCGGTGGGCGCAAGGTCATCGGCAGCGGTGGATGGAACAGTATGAACGCGCTGGTCGGGGCGGGTGACATGAACACGGACGGCCGCCCCGACCTGGTCGCTCGCGAGGCCTCCACCGGCAAGCTCTGGCTCTACCCGGGCAAGGCCGGATACCTCGGGCCCCGTGTGCTGATCGGCAGCGGTGGCTGGAACGTCATGCACCACATCCTCGGTCTCGGAGACGCGAACAGCGATGGTCACGTGGACCTCGTCACCGTCACCAACGGCCGCTACGTCAGCGACGGCTGGCGAGGAGTCGGCAATCTTGTCCTGTATCGCGGTCGCGGTACCGGCGCGATGGACCCGGGCACGCCCGAAGCTGACGGCTGGTGGTATCTGAACGGCGTCTTCTGATCCATGGCAGGGGCCTCCACTTTCGGTCGGAGGCCCCTGTCTCATGAGGTGTTGGCAGCGATGCCGGGGTGGCACCCTGGCCCCGTCGAAATCTGTTTGCCTGCCTGTCGGTACGTGCGTACCGTCGCCGGACGTGACCCCGACACTGCGCACCGAGCGTCTGCACCTGGAGCCGTACGTCCCCGAGGACGAGGACGGCTTCGTCGCCCTGTTCCAGGACGCGCGCGTGTCCCGATGGATGGGCGACGGGACCACGTCCGAGGCGGAGGACCGGGCCCTGTTCGGGCGGATCTTCAGCAAGGTCTACGCCGAGGAGCTGTTCGACGTCTGGGCCGTTCGCCGGGACGGGCGGCTGGTCGGCCATGCCGAGATCAAGCGGACCGACCAGGTCGACGGCTTCGAGATCATCTACGCCCTGGCCCCCGAGGTGTGGGGCTCCGGCCTCGGCGCCGAGGTGGCCGGGGCGATCGTCGCGTACGGCTTCGGCCCCCTCGGACTGACCGAGGTCCACGCCACCGTGGCCGCCCCGAACACGGCGTCACTGGCTCTGCTGGCCAAGCTCGGATTCGCGCACGTCCGGGACGTCACGGAGGACGACGGCAGCACGACCCTGGTGCTGACCCGCCGCCGGACCGCGACCGACGGGCCGCCCCCGGCCTGAGGCGCTCCGCGGCGGGAGGAGGCGTGGCCGGGAGCGGGGACGCGGCAGCGGCCGTCGGGATGCCCTTCCGACGGCCGCCGATGTGTGTCCTACGGGTCAGAACGCGAAGACCGAGGTCCTCGCCAGTCCGCTGCGCATCTCGCAGGTGTTGCCGTACGTGGCCGACCAGCTGACCCGCTTGCCCTCCCAGACGCCTTCGCCGGTGACCGTGACCGGCTCCCAGATGCGCGTACAGGGGGCGGAGCTGCTCCACGCGGTGCTCAGCTGGGCGAAGTCGCCGTTGATCGTCTTCAGGTCGGCGCAGGCGGACCTGGGGGCGGGGTGGGTGCCGGACGCGGTCGGGGCACAGCTCAGCGTGACCGCCCTGTCGATCGTCGCCGTCGCCGCGGCCTCGCCCTTGCCGATCGTGAGGACGAGCGCCGACGGCGGGTACAGCCCGGACGGCTCGGCCTGGGCGCTGCCGGGAGTCGCGGCGACGCCGACGAGGGCGAGACCGGTGGCGAGAGCCGTGGTGAGGGCGGTGTTGCGGAGGACGTAACGCACGGGGGTGTCCCTTCGAGACGGGTGCTTCCTGCTTGCGCCTCGGAGTCTTGTTGCTGCGGAGAGTGATCGCACATCCTTCGCCGCTTTCCGGTCACGACCGAACGTTCGGGCTGTTCGGGAGGGGTGCGGCGGCCCGCCGAGAGCGCTTCCCGCGCCGGTCGTGCAACCTCGAACGAAGTCCTGACCTGCGAGGATACGAAATTTGTTCGATATTTGAGCAGTCGCTGCGGACCCTCTTCGACCGGAAGCCCGTCCCACGGACCGTCCGGGGGGGTGGGGTGGGGGCGTGGGGGGGGGGGGGGAGGGGGGGGTGGCGGGGGGGGGCGGGTCCTCGGACCGCCCCCCCGCTCCTCTCACCGTCACAGCTCCGGATAGCCACCCGAGGGCTCGGCCGGCTCCGGCCGCTCCTGCTCGTAACGGTCACCGAAGATCCGGCGCATCGCCCAGTGCCACGGCTCGTCATGGAAGACGAGGCCCCGGTACGGCTCGTCCGCCGACTCGTACGGGTAGGACTCCATGGCCTCCGCGTCGGACTGCGTCGCCGTGCGGCCCCCGTAGGTCCGCAGCACCCACGCGTAGGCACGCCGCTCGCCCTCCAGGTACCGGACGTACCCCGCCTCGTCGGTGCACCAGCGAGACGTCACCCCTTGCTCACCGCCGCCAGAATCTCCGGCAGCCGCCTCGCCGTCCGCGGCGCCGCCAGTCTCAGGCCGCCCCAGGCGATCAGCGCGCCGTACAGCGCCCCGGTCGGCAGCAGGAGCCAGAGCAGGGACTCCTCGTCCGCGAGGTGGAGGTAGACCGTCGCCCCGATCACCGGGGCGCACAGCAGCGCGCCCCCGATCATTCCGCCGAGGATCGAGATCCACGCCAGACTGCCCTGCCCGGGCGCGACGTTCTTGTACGCGCTGTCCTGCGGAATCGAGTACGGGAAGTTCGCCGAGGTCACCGCGCCCGTCGCCAGCATCGCGCCGAGCAGCGCGAACGCCAGGCCCAGCGCCTCCGGGAGGGAGGACCAGTCGCCGAGGACGGCCGCCGTCGCCGCCGTCACCAGGACCGTGTACGGCAGGGTGATCAGGAGCAGCGCGAGCGCCCGCGCCCGCAGTTCGGCGTACGCGTCCTTCGGCGTCGAGATCGTCTGGGCGACCATCCAGAACGCCGAGGTGTCCTGCCCGAACTGGTTGTACATCTGGATGCCGAGCATGCCCGAGGCGAAGCACGCGAAGTAGATCGAGCCGGTGCCCTGGAGGGCGTTGAAGAGCGGCACGATCGCGCCGATCGCGAGCGAGGTGATCCAGGCCGCCTTCGTCTTCGGGTCGCGAGCGATGTAGCGCAGGGTGCGCTCCATCACCGTTCCCGTACGCCCGCCGGGCAGCAGCCGCCCGAGGAGTCCCGTACCCGACCGGTCCCGGCCGGACGACTCCGCCGACGCGCCGATCGTCGAGCCGTCCGGTGTCGTCATCAGCTTCACCAGGCTCCGCTGCCACCAGTACAGCAGCGCCCCGAGGACGGCGAACGTGAGCAGCAACCGCGCCGCCGCGACCGCGTGGTCGCCCCTGCTCGCCGAGTCCACCGCCGCGATCGCCGAGGCCGGCGGCAGCCAGCCCACCACCGCCGCGGCCGGTTCGAGCGACGAGAGCCCGCCGGCGCGGCTGAGCCGCTGCGCGCCGAAGTTGACCACCTGGATGCCGACCGCGATCAACAGGCCGCTCAGCACCGCCAGGTCACGGCCCTTGCGTGAGGTCAGCAGCCGTACGTTGGCGGCGGCGACGGCCCGCGAGAGCGCCACGCACACCAGGACCACGAGCGGCACGGCGAGTACGGCGACCACGACACCCGCCGCTCCCCGCGCGAGCGCGATAGCCGCACCCACGCCTATCAGCAGGGTGAACGCCGGGCCGGTGCCCACCAGCGAGGCCACGAGCAGCGACCGCACCAACGGCCGGGGACGCAGCGGCAGCATCACCAGCCGTGACGGGTCGAGCGTCTCGTCGCCGCCCGGCACGAAGAGCGGCATCACTGCCCACGACAGGGCGAGGACCCCGGTCAGCAGGATCACGATCGAGTCCGCGTCCGCGCTGCCGCGCATCAGCACGAACGCGAGGACCATCGCCGCCGCGAAGACGGCCGTGATCACGATCGAGACGATGTACGCGGCGGTCCGGCCCGCCGACTGCCGGAGCCCGTTGCGCAGCAGCGACAGCTTGAGCCGGACGAAGACGGAGGTCAGGGAGTCCGGTGTGACGGCCGTGGTCATCGGGCGGTACCGCCGCCCAGCCAGTCCAGGGAGTCCCCGGCCGCTTCCCGCCCGTTGGCGCCGACCAGCTCCAGGAACGCGGCCTGCAGCGACGGCGCGTCGCCCCGTACGGCCGCGAGCGGTCCGTGGGCGCGGATCTGGCCGGCGGCCATGACGGCGACCCAGTCGCAGAGCGACTCCACCAGCTCCATCACATGGCTGGAGAAGACGACGGTCGCGCCGGAGCCGGTGTACCGCTCGAGGACGCCCCGGATGGTCTGCGCGGACACCGGGTCGACGCCCTCGAACGGCTCGTCGAGGAAGAGGACTTCCGGGTTGTGCAGGAGCGCCGCGGCGAGCCCGATCTTCTTGCGCATACCGGTGGAGTAGTCCACGACCAGCTTGTTCTGCGCCCCCGCCAGGTCGAGTACGTCGAGGAGCTGGGCGGCCCGCTTGTCGACCTCGGCACCGGGCAGCCCCCGCAGCCGCCCGCTGTACGCGAGGAGTTCCCGCCCGGAGAGGCGCTCGAAGAGCCGCAGTCCCTCGGGGAGGATCCCGATCCGGGCCTTGACCTGGGCCACCGACTCGGGGTCGCGCCAGACGTCGTGCCCCGCGACGAGCACACGCCCCGCGTCGGGCCGGAGGAGGCCGGTGATCATGGACAGGGTGGTGGTCTTGCCGGCGCCGTTGGGGCCGACGAGACCGATGAACTTGCCTGCGGGCAGGACGAGATCGATGCCGCTGACGGCGATCTGCTGCCCGAAGCGCTTCCACAGCCCCTCGACACGGACAGCGGGCGCCGCATCACCGTCTGTCCCGGATGCGCCGCCCGCTGTCACGGCGCTCGTCCGTGCGCCGCCGCTTTCTTCGTATACACCTTCAAATGCCTGGTCAGGCATGGTCCGTCAACCCTCCGGTTGTCCCCGTACTCCGTACGGGCACACCCTAGAGGCCGCCCCTAGGACCTGCGAGCCCTCTCGGCCGCCGCTTCCCGCCCGCAGGCGTACGCGAGCGCGCTGATCAGCTCCTCGGCGTCCGGCAGCCAGCGGTTCGCCGGGGTGGGCCGCCGGGCCCACTGCACCGCGCCGTGCCCGCCGACCCGGGTGGGCGGGGCCGCCACGTAGTACCCCTCGCCGCGCGTGGTCAGGTCGATCGACGCCGGAGCCCAGCCCAGCTTCCGCACGAGATCGGGGACCTTGGCCGCCGCGCCCGGCAGGACGAAGAAGAACATCCGGCGCTCCGGCGTACACGTCACCGGGCCGAGCGTGAGCTCCATCCGCTCCATCCGTGCGAGCGCCAGGAAGCCCGCCGACTCCGGCACCTCGATCGCGTCGAAGGTGCGGCCGGTCGGCAGCAGGATCGACGCCTTGGGCTGCTTCGACCACATGCGCCGTGCCCCGACCGCGCTGCCGGTCGCCTGAGTCGACCAGTCGGGCCTGGCCGGGTGCGCGCCGGGGGAGGCGCACGCCTCGGCGCCGCAGGAGCAGCGTTCCCGGCCCTCGACCGCCTCCAGCCAGGTCCCCGGGAACACGTCCCAGTGCCGCTCTTCCGCATACCGCACGGCGCTGTCCAGCAGCTGCTCGCCTCGCTGCTTGGGGATCTGTGCGGCTTCCGTGACTCCGATGGTCTCTTCCACGGTGAACTCAACTCCCGCCGTCACCTGGGGTTACGGGCGGCGCGCGGCGCGCTGTGGAACATCGATCCTGCACGACGGGGCGCATGGGTGCACGGACGGGGGCGCGCGTGGGGCCGGGGAGCGGTGGTGGGGTAGCCAGTGGTGGGGGTGTCGGCCGGCTGCCCGTGGCCGATGCGTCCGGTTTCGCGTGTTCACATCGGCATTGACCGGATATCCGCCGGGCAGTGATCAGTTCTCCTCGATCACACCGGCCTCAGGGGGTAGTCATGTCAGCCAGGCCACTCGTCGCCCGTCAGCCGAACGAACGGCTGCAGGCGCTCATTCAGGAGGCCGGGTGCTCCAACGCCGGCCTCGCCCGCAGGGTGAACATGGTCGGGTCCGAGCGCGGACTCGACCTGCGGTACGACAAGACGTCGGTGGCGCGCTGGCTGCGCGGGCAGCAGCCGCGCGGGCGCGCGCCGGGGATCATCGCGGAGGCCCTCGGCCGCAAGCTGGGCCGTACGGTCACGATCGACGAGATCGGGATGGCGAACGGCAGGAACCTGGCCGCGGGCGTCGGACTGCAGTTCTCGCCGACCGTGCCGGGCGCGATCGAGCAGGTCTGCGAGCTGTGGCGCAGCGACGTGGGGCGCCGGGACTTCCTCTCCGGCTCCACGGTGGCGGCCTCCGCGCTCGTGGAGCCGAGCCGCGACTGGCTGATCACGGGCGCGGACGCGCACGTGGCCCGGTCGGCCGGGGCACGCGTGGGGGTCTCGGA
Organism: Streptomyces sp. NPDC057271; assembly: GCF_042668715.1. Taxonomy (NCBI): domain Bacteria; kingdom Bacillati; phylum Actinomycetota; class Actinomycetes; order Kitasatosporales; family Streptomycetaceae; genus Streptomyces; species Streptomyces sp. NPDC057271. The sequence continues at coordinate 9,236 of NZ_JBHUYJ010000136.1, read as the reverse complement.
CGTGGAGGCGGTCCGGGCGATGACGGCCGCGCTGGTCGATCTGGACCGGCGGTTCGGCAGCGGCCATGTGCGGCCGGTGGTCGTGCACTACCTGAACAGCGTGGTGGCGGGGCTGCTCTCGGGCTCGTACCGGGAGACCGTGGGGCGGCAGCTCTTCGCCGCGGTGGCGCGGCTCACGGAGCTGGCCGGGTACATGGCCGTGGACACCGGGCAGCCGGGGCTCGCGCAGCGGTACTACATCCAGGCGCTGCGGCTCGCGCAGGCCGCGGGCGACCGGGGCTACGGCGGCTATGTGCTGGCCGCCTCGATGAGCCATCTGGCCGCCCAGCTCGGGAACCCGCGGGAGATCGCGCAGCTGGCGCGGGCGGCGCAGGAGGGCGCGCGGGGGCGGGTGACACCGCGGGCCGAGGCGATGTTCTACGCGGCGGAGGCCCGGGGCCACGCGCTGCTCGGGGACGCCCATGTCTTCGAGGCGGTCGCGGGCCGTGCCGTACGGGCCATGGAGCGGGCTGATCCGGAGTCGGGTGACGACCCGTCGTGGATCGCGCACTTCGACCAGGCGTACCTCGCCGACGAACTGGCCCACTGCCACCGGGATCTGGGGCAGGCGGAGGCGGCGGCGCGGGCGGCGGAGGACTCGCTCGTCGGCCATCCCGAGACGCGGGCCAGGCGGCGGGCGATCGGTCTGGTGCTGCTCGCCTCGGCGCAGGTGCAGCGGCGCGAGGTGGAGCAGGCCTGCCACACGGGGACGCGCGCCCTCGAACTGCTCGCGACGCTGCGGTCCTGGCGCGGTGCGGAGTACCTGGACGACCTCAAGGAGCGTCTGGAGCCGTTCGCGGGGGAGCCGGCGGTGCGGGAGTTCGGCGCGCGGCTGGAGCTCCATGCGGCGTGACCTGGTGTGATGGGTGTCACCGTCACCACCCGCGCCGGGAAGCGATCAGGTCACGCTGGTACGGCAGTTGAGGGTGGTGGCGTCGTGGCTCTGTTACCGGGCTCACATGCGTGTGCGCGGCGCCGGACGCACCCGGTAGCGTGAGCCGACGATTCCGTAGGTCCATCAGTAGGAGTCCCGGTGACGCAGAGCGGACAGGGTCCGGAGCCGCAGTATCCGGCGGTACGGCCCACGCACGAAGGTGTCGTGCTGCCCGCGGAGGGCGGCGTGGAGGCCGGCCAGGGCGCAGGCCCGGCCGGAGGCCTGCCGTGGGGCGGCGCCTGGGGTCCCGGCGGTGGACCGCAGGGACAGCAGCCCCAGCCGTCCTCGCAGCCGATGCCGCCGGCCCAGCCGCTTCCACCGGAGGCCGGGACCGGCGGGGCCGCGGACATGCAGGCGACGCAGTACCTCGCGCCGATCCCGCCGCAGGGCGCGCCGCCCGCCGGCGGGCCGGGACCGATGCCCGGCGCGATGCCGACGGCGCACGGGGGGATACCGGGCGGGCATCCGATGCCGTCCCACACCCCGCCGCCCGGCGGCTACGGATACCCGCACCCGGCCGCGCCCGCGCAGCCCGGTCCCGAGGGCGGTTACGGCTACCCTCCCGCCGCCCCCGCGCACCCCGGCGCCGTACAGCCGATGCCCGGCCACACCGGGCCCGGCCTGTCCGGGCCCGGGGCGGCCGCGAGCGACATGCAGGCGACGCAGCACATCCCGCCCGTCGCGGCGCAGGGCGGCGGACCGGACACCCAGTTCCTCGGCACCGGCCCCCTGGGAGGGCGGCAGCAGCCCGCCGGGGCCTCGGACGCGACCCAGTACATCGCTCCCGTACCGGCGCAGACCCACGGTGAGCGGCAGCCGCCCGCCGAGTTCGACAACCTCTTCCGCAGCGACGCGACCCAGCACATGCCGCAGCAGCCGCCGCAGGCCCGGCAGCAGCAGCTCCCGCCGCAGTTCCAGCAGCCCCAGTACGGCCGGCAGCCGCAGCAGCAGCAGTTCCAGCAGCCCACCGCGCCGCCCCCCTTCCAGGGCGGGTACGACGACGAGTACGACGACGAGCCAGAGCCCCGCCGCAGGTCGCCCGTCGCACTGATCGCCGCCGTCGTGGTCGGCTGCGCCGTCGTCGGTCTCGGTGCCGGGGCCCTGCTCAGCGGCGGGGACGAGGGCAAGGACAAGGAACCCGCCCAGAACGTGGCCGCCAGCTCCGGCGTCCCCTCGGCCGAGCCGACCGGCAAGGCGGCCGCCGACCCGGCCGAGCCGCAGGCGAAGGCGCTCGACAAGCTGCTGGCCGACAGCAACAACAGCCGTGACGCGGTGATCCGTTCGGTCGAGAGCATCAAGCAGTGCAAGAACCTCGACCAGGCCGCCACCGATCTGCGGGACGCCGCCGGGCAGCGCCGGGCCCTGGTGACCCGGCTGCAGGGCCTGACCGTGGACAAGCTGCCGGACAACGCGGCCCTGAGCGCCGCCCTCACCAAGGCGTGGCAGGCCTCGGCGTCCGCCGACGACCACTACGCCGCCTGGGCGGACCAGGTGAAGGGCAACAAGAAGTTGTGCAAGGGCGGCAAGGCCCGCGGGACCACGCACACGGTCGAGGCGGGCAAGAAGAGCTCCGACGCCACGATCGCCAAGCGTGAGGCGGCCTCGCTCTGGAACCCGACCGCCGACAAGTACGGACTGTCGAAGCGGACCCCGACCCAGCTGTAGGAGGGCCGGGGCCGCCGGGCGCCCCGGGGCCGCAGAGGCGGGCCCGGGGGCGCTGAACGCCGGCGCTACGGGGCGCTGAGGACGGTCTCCCCGACGTCCACGAAGCCGGGCTTCTGCGCCACGAGCCGCCCCTCGCGGACCACCTGGAACGTCACCTCGTGGTTGACGATCCGGGGGAAGCGGGGGGCGCCGAGCATGTCCTCGTAGCGCCAGCGCAGTTCGGGCGTGAGGCCGCCGGTGTCGATCTCGACACCGCGGTCCAGGGCGTGCGCGACGGCGGCCGCCGTGATCGTCTCCCGGTCGAGCGACTCGATGACCTTCTTCAGGACGGTGTACGCGATCCACGTCGTCTGGACGCCCGCGTCGGTCGGGTCGACCCGGTTGTCGGCGAACGCGTGCTCCTTGATCACCTTGCGCATCGGCGCCCAGCGCGCGTCGTTCGCCTCCGGGTACCAGCCCGTGACGTACGCGCCCTCGAAGGGGCTGTTCGCGCCGCCGGTGCGGTCGACGACGGGCTGGCTGACGCTGCCGAGCACGGAGGAGATCCGGATGTCGTCCGTGCCCTTGCCGTCGTCCGAACCGCTCGGGTCCTCCTCGCCCTCGGGCAGGCGGCGGAAGGAGTCGAAGAACGTCTGGGTGCGCTCGCCGAGGACGGCGGCGACACAGCCGTCCTCGCCTCCGGCCTTGGCACGGGCGCGTTCGGCCTGCGTGGTGTACTCGGCGGCGTCCTCGACGGCCGGGATGTCGACCGCGCTGTTGTGGCTGCCCTTGCGCAGACCGGAGTTGAGCAGGTCGGGCAGCTTGTCGCCGGCCAGGGTGTCGGGGCGTACGAGGGAGACCTTGCGGCAGGACTCGGCGAGCTGCCGGCCGTGACCGGCCATGAGCGAGGCGAGGCCGCCGTTCACGGGATAGGAGAGCGGGCTGGTGAACTCGTCCTCGGAGATGCCGTAGCCGCCGATGTACGGGATCTCGGCCGCCTCCAGCGGGGCCATGAAGGCGCGCCCGTTCTGGCTGTACGAGCCGACGACGGCGACGACGTCCTCTCGGACGGCGCGGCGGGCGCAGTCCGCGGCGCCCGAGGAGGTGTTCTTCTCGTTGCAGGTGAGGATCTTCAGCTCGTGGCCGTCGATGCCGCCCGAGGCGTTGACCCAGCGGGCGAAGGCCTGGGCCATGGCGGGCATGCCGGGCTGGTTCGTGGCACGGGTGCCGTCCGGGGCCCACGTCATCACTGTGACGGGCTCCCTGGAGCCCCCCGTGGTCCCAGGGAGCACGCCACAGCCGGTGAGCAGCGACGCACCGGCCGCTGCCGTCGTGACATACGCGAGAAGTGAGGTCAGTCGCCTACCGGTCATGGGCATGCACAATTCCGCCTCACGGGTAACGCAGACGTGAGCATGGTTCAACAGGAAGTGACGTGAAGGTGAATTGCCGGGGCCGGGGCCGGGGGCGGCCCGGGAGGGGGCGGTCCACCGATCTTGGAAGGGAACGTACGATCGAACGGTGTCCAGTCCAGTCTCGGGTTCGGTGAACTCTTCCCGTCGCGGCCGTCGCTCCTCCACCATGGGCGGCATGCCGCTCAACGACATGCCGTGGTGGCGCTGGCGCAGCAACGTGCGCTCGGCGCTGCACATGCTCTCCGACCCCGGGTTCCACGAGACGACCTGGCTGGCCGGCCACGACGGGTACGGCGACGTGACCGACGCCGTCTACCGCCTCGTGGAGGACACCTGGCTGGACAACTGGTCCGCCGAGAAGTACGTCGGGACGATCTTCCGCGACTCGGGCGAGGCCGCTCTGGTGGACGTCGCCGTGCTGCGGGTGCTGCGGATCATGCATCAGGTGGGGCCCGACGCGCCGTTCTCGGCGTACATGGAGCACCACGGGTGGCCGGAGGCCGTACGGGCCGCCCGCGAGGCACACATACGGATGGCGTCCGCGGACGGCGAGGACCCCGACGCGCCCCCGCGTTCCCTGGACGTCCTCCGTATCATCACGCGGTCCGCCTGACGGACGTCGGCCCTGCCGTCGTGACGCGGTGTGGCACCCTACGGGGATGACCGACCAGTACGTCCTCACGCTTTCCTGTCCGGACAAACAGGGCATCGTGCACGCCGTTTCGAGCTATCTGTTCATCACGGGCTGCAACATCGAGGACAGTCAGCAGTTCAAGGACCGGGACACGGGCCTGTTCTTCATGCGCGTCCACTTCTCCGCGGAGGAGCCGGTGACCGTGGAGAAGCTCCGGGCGAGCTTCGCGGCGGTGGGCGACTCGTTCGCGATGGACTGGCACATCAACCGGGCCGACGAGCGCATGCGCGTCGTGCTGATGGTGTCGAAGTTCGGCCACTGCCTGAACGACCTGCTCTTCCGCTCGCGGATCGGGGCGCTGCCGGTCGAGATCGTCGCGGTGGTCTCCAACCACACGGACTTCTCCGAGCTCGTCAGCTCGTACGGCATCCCGTTCCGGCACATTCCGGTCACGAAGGACAACAAGCCGCAGGCGGAGGCCGAACTCCTGGAGCTCGTGCGCGCCGAGAACGTCGAGCTGGTCGTGCTCGCCCGCTACATGCAGGTCCTCTCCGACGACCTGTGCAAGCAGCTGTCGGGCCGGATCATCAACATCCACCACTCCTTCCTCCCGAGCTTCAAGGGCGCCAAGCCCTACCACCAGGCGCACGCGCGCGGTGTGAAGCTGATCGGCGCGACGGCCCACTACGTGACGGCCGACCTCGACGAGGGCCCGATCATCGAGCAGGAGGTCGAGCGGGTCGGCCACGAGGTCACCCCGGACCAGCTGGTGGCGGTCGGCCGCGACGTGGAGTGCCAGGCGCTGGCCCGCGCGGTGAAGTGGCACGCGGAACGCCGGATCCTCCTGAACGGCCGCCGCACGGTCGTCTTCGCGTAGGAACGACGCCCCGGAGGGCCTAGAGACGGCTCAGGCCGGCCGCCGCGAAGAGGACGTCGCGGATCGCCTCGCGGTCGCCGTCCTGGCCGGCCGCGGCCTCCTCGGGCGGGACGTGGCCCGCCACGAGCTGGCAGAACTCGACACCGTCCATCGCCACCTGGGCCACCGCGTGGTCCGGGGAGCCGACGGCCGCCGGGGAGTCCAGTGCGATGTACCAGTGGCCACCGCCCGAGCCCTCGACCTCCAGATGGAGCGAGCGGCCGGGGGCGCCGGCCTCGACCAGCCGGCGCGGCGGGGAGGCCAGGCCCGCGCGGCGCCGGCCGGCCAGCGCCGCCGGGAGCAGCCGGGCCGCCAGGTCGATCATGCTGTGCAGATGCGCGCCGCTCGGCGGCTCGTACGGATACGCCACCGCGTTCGCGATGTCGTACGCGTGCACCCAGCACTCGAAGGCCCGCTCAAGCAGCGAGTCCCGCAACGGCAGCGCGAAGTCGCCGTACGTCACCGTCAGGTCCGCCACACCACGCCCCGCGAACGACACCGTGCGGATCAGCGTGTGGCTCTGCTCGCGCCACGGCTCGCGCACCCCGCGCGTCGGCGGGTGGTACGAGTCCCGCCAGTACGCCTCCGTACGCTCCTCCGGCGACATCTCCGTCGCCTTCGGGCCCAGCGGGTCGTCCAGACCGAGCGAGGTGGCGACCAGGCCGTCCACCGTCAGCAGATGGCCGATCACCCCGGCCACGGTGGTCCTGCGGCTCACCCCTCGCTCGCCCTCGAACCACTTCAGCCGTACCGGCGCGTGCCACTCCGATTCGCCGATGTCCCGCAGCAGTGCGTCGAGCCGGGCGGTCTCGGCGTCGTACGGAGTCGCCCAGGCGGGCACCGGGATACGGGCGGGACGGCGCCCCAGACAGTTCTCCAGGACCCGGGAGCGCAGCAGCGGGTCGAGGTCCAGGTCACGCTCGGAGTGGAGCAGGGCGACCGCGTCCCGCAGCCGCAGCGCCTCGTCCGCGCACGGGGCGCACTCGGTCAGATGGTCCTCGACCGCCTGCGTCTCCTCCGGCGAACACGCGGACAGTGCCCACGCCCCGAGGAGGGACTTGAGCACGCTGTGCGGCGGAGGTGCCGGGGGCGGCGGCGGGGGCGCGGGCGTGGGCGCCTGAGCGGGTTCCTCGGCCGGCTCGGGCGTGGTCACGGCGACGTCCCCGGTCAGGTCCGCGTGGTCGTCCGCCGCGGCGCGCGGTCCCGGTATCCGGGGAGCGCGCGCCACGTCGTCGGGCGGGTCGTCGGGGCCGTTCACAGAGAACGTCCGTAACCGGGCAACGAGGACCCCTCCAGCGGGCGGGTGTTCGCCGTGGACAGCAGCTGCAGCCCGAGCCGTAGCCGGCGCCGCGCCTCGTCCTCGGTCACGCCGAGGTCCGCGGCCGTCTGGCGGTAGTCGCGCCGCTGGAAGTACGCCAGCTCCAGGGCGGCCCGCAGCGGCGCCGGCATCGACGTCACGATGTAGTCGGCGCGGGCGGCGACCGAGGCCTGGCGGACCTTCTGCTCCAGCTCCTCCGCCGAACCCTCGCCGGTCTCCGCGTACGCCGTCGCCTCGGTCTGCCGCAGCCGGTGCACGGCCTGCCGCTGGGTCAGCTTGGCGACCCACGAGCGCATGTTGCCCTGCTTGGGGTCGTAGGCGTCGGGGTTCTCCCAGATGTATCCGAAGACCTCCCGGGTGACCTGGTCGGCGGCCCCCTCGTCGTCCAGGACGCGGTGGGCGAGGCTGTGCACCAGCGAGGCGAACCGGTCGTAGAGCTCGCCGAGCGCGGCGGCCTCACCGCGCGCGAGCCGCTGCTGCATCCTGCGGTCCCAGCGCGGTGGTGTGTCCTTCGCCATGCGTCGATCCTCCGGTGCTCTTCCGTGGCCCTCCCGACCCGAGTTCTCCGTCCAAAGTAGTGGGCCGTCCGACAGCGCACTCCGCTTTGGGACAACTACGCCCTCCGGGAGGGGCCGGATGGTAAGGAAGGCGTCATCCACGGGACGAGGGGTTTCGGCGCGTTGTGGCGGGGCAGCGGGAGAAAGCGGGAACGACTTCCTCCGCTTGAACGACTGCTTCCGCTTGAACGACTCTGCTTCCGCTTGGAAGGGCGCGATCGCGTGAACCTCGACGTCGACGAAGACGAGCAGGGCCCCTGGACCGTGCTGCGGATCCGCGGGGAGCTGGACCTGCTGTCCTCGCCCCTGGTCCGCAGACGCGTCCACGACGCCGTCGCGGGCGGACGCCACGACGTGGTCCTCGACCTGTCGGGCGTGCTCTTCTGCGACTCCAGCGGGGTGGGCGTGCTCATCGCCTCACGCCGGCTGATGCGCTCCTGCCGGGGTCGGCTGCGCGTCGTGCTGCCCGCGCGGGGCTCGGAGGACGCCTCGCACGTCAACCGGGTCCTCGCCGCGCTGGGCGTGCGCCGCCTCTTCGACGTGTACGGCGACGCGGAGGCCGCCGTCGACGACGAGGCCCAGCCGCTCTCCGCGTAGGGCGTGGCCTGCGCCACCCCGCCCCGAGCGGCGACCGAGCGGCCCGCCCCTCTCGGCACGCGGCCCGTCTCGTCGTACCCTCCCAGGAATGGAGCCCATGGAACCCGAGCAGGGACCCGGAGAGGTCTACCAGCGCCGGATCGCCTCCCGTTTCGCCGCCTTCGACCAGGACGGCGACGGGACCATCTCGCGCGAGGACTTCAGCACGGCGGCGAAACGCGTCCTGGCGGAGTTCGGCGTCTCCTTCCGCTCCGACCGGGGGCAGGCGCTCGCCGACGGCGCCGAGGCCTTCTGGCAGGGCATGGCGGGGATCGCGGACGTCGACGGCGACCAGAAGGTCAGCCGCGAGGAGTTCGTCGGCGGCGCGGTGAAGCGCCTGCACGACCACCCCGAGCGCTTCGCCGAGATCGCCCGGCCCTTCCTGCACGCCGTCCTTGCCGTCGCCGCGACCCCCGCCGACGTGGAACGCGCCCTGCTGGCCCTCGGCATCAGCCCCGTCGGCGCCGCGCTGGGCGCCCGCACGCTGCCGACCGTCGCCACGGGCGCGGTCGACGAGGAGCAGGCGGTGACGGCGTTCGCCCGCTACTTCATGACGGATTAGGCGCGGCCCCGGGAGCGTTCACGGGGTGGCCGTGCCGGAGTACCGTTCGCGGAGCTTGTACTTCAGCACCTTCCGCAGGGCGTCGTTACGGGGGAGGGCCTCCACCACCTCCAGCTGCTCCGGCAGTTTGTGGACGGAGAGTCCCTGCTCGCGCAGGAACGCGGTGACCCCCGCCAGGGTGAGCGGGTCCGCCCCCGGCGGCTGCTCGACCACCGCGCAGACGCGTTCGCCGCGGTCGGGGTCCGGGAGGCCGATGACGGCCGCGTCGCCCACCGCCGGATGGAGGTGGAGCAGGTCCTCGATCTCCTTGGCCGAGATGTTCTCGCCCTTGCGGATGATGATGTCCTTGATCCGTCCGGTCAGGACGAGATGCCCGCTCGCGGTCACATGGCCCACGTCGCCGGTGATCAGGAAGCCGTCCTCGTCGAAGGCGGCGGCGTTCTGCGCCGGGTCCAGATAGCCCTGGCAGACGGCCTCGCCGCGCAGCCGGACCTCTCCGCCGTCGGCGATCCGTATCTCCATGCCCGCCGGCGGCCGGCCCTCGGTGGTCGCCAGGTTCTCGGCGGTGTCGTCCGGCGAAC
>NZ_JBHUYJ010000135.1:0-18147 GCF_042668715.1 Streptomyces sp. NPDC057271 | reverse complement strand
ACCGAAGTCCCGCTACACTCCCGCCACCCGGCGAAAGACCAGGTCAGACAGCGAAATCCTGCTGGAGTACTAGCTCCCGCCCCTTTCGGCACCGACCCCGCCGCCTCCGCGCTGGACGTCAACTGCAAGGCCCACGACCTCGACAACCTGTACGTCGTCGACACGAGCTTCTTCCCGAGCATTGGCGCGGTCAATCCGTCCTTGACGGCCATCGCCAATGCCCTCCGGGTCAGAGACCACTTCGACCCGGCGCGAGCCTGGACGACCTGCCCCCCCGAGGACCTCGCCACCCTGGACGCGGGTGCGCGGCGCGGCCCGGAGGTCCTGCGCGATCTGCTCGCCCGAGCGAGTCCGCGAACTCCGGTGGGTGGACCGTGCACCGGGGCCTGGGTGATTACACCGCCACCTGCCCGCCGACAGCGAACTCGCCCAGGCCGTCGCCGTCCTGGCCCGCGCTCAGCAGGACGCCGTCTGGGACCGCACCCAGGCCGGCAACAAGCTCCGCTCCCACCTGCGCGAGTACTTCCCCGGCTACCTCGCCGCCGTCCAACCGATCACCGGCGGCTTCAACGCGCCGCTGGCCCGCACCCTGCTGGCTGACGCACCCACCCCCGGCCAGGCCGCCCGCCTCACCCACACCCAGCTCAAGGCCGTACTCAAGCGCGCCGGCCGCCAGCGCGGCATCGAGGCCGAGGTCGAGCGCCTGCACGCCGCCCTTCGCATCCCGCAGATGCGCCAGCTCCGCAGGTCGAGACCGCGATGGGCCGCCAGGCCCTGGCCCTGCTGGGCAAGTTCGAGGCCGCCTGCACCGCCGCGGACGACCTCGCCGAAGCCTCCGTCGAGCTGTTCGAACAGCACCCCGACGCCGGACTCGCCCCGGCGACCCGGAGCTCAGGTTCCTCGATCCGCGGTGAACAGCCCTCCAGGAGAGGAAATAAGCAGCTCAAACGGGCTTTCTTCCTCTCCGCGTTCGCCGCCCTGGGCGACCCGGCATCCCGGGCCTACTACGACAAGAAAATCGCCCAGGGCAAGCACCACACCCAAGCCCTGCTCTGCCTCGCCAGACGACGAGCCGACGTCCTCTTCGCCATGCTCCGCGGCGGAACCTTCTACGAACCGCAGCCGTCGGCCGCAGTCACCTGACCTGCGGGCCTGCGAGGACAACGACTCGATCGGCCTCGACATCGAAGCCGAGCACCGGGTGGCCGTAGTCGCCTTCCGGGTCCATCAGCACCGGCTTGCCCAGCCGCCGCCCGATCTCCCGAAGGAGGCCGCAGAACACATCAAGTCGCTCCTGGCCCTGCAACTCCCGCAGGTCGACGTCGAAGTCGACTTCATCGTCGGCATGAAAACGAAAGATCACCAACACGTCGGCAGTTGGCCAGACCCGCAGGTCCGGGCACTCGGCATCCGCCGGCCGGGACAGCACGGCCTCCGCCCGGGGCACCGGAAGCACCGTCTCTCCCTCGGAGTACTGGCACTTCCAGCCCTTCTCCGCGACAAGATCGAGGACCGCCTGCCAGTCCTCCACCGAGGCATCCGGGACACGCACGTCCGGCAGCGACCCCATCAAGTCCGGGTCGAAGAAGCACTTCACGTCATCCCACAGCAGATCGACCACCCCGCCATGCTGCCCGGCCCACCGACCCGACGCACCCCCGTTTCCCTTGACCAAAGACATAGGGGCACCCCCCACGACAGGTCTGACCCTGTCGGGCGCGTACGAGACGGTCCATGACGTCCGCGACGCCACACGTCCGCCCTCGGTCCTCTCAGGCCCGAGGGCGGACGTCGCTCATCGAGCCGCGTCGATCGCGTGGTCGTCCTCGTCCCTGAGCTCGCGCTTGAGGATCTTGCCGGTGGCGTTGATGGGCAGGACGTCGCGGAACTCCACGAGGCGGGGGTACTTGTAGCCCGCCATCTTTTCCTTGCACCAGGCGATCAGCTCGTCCTCGGTGAGCGTCACTCCCGGGGCACGGACCACGCATGCCTTGATCTCCTCGCCGTGGCGGTCGTGCGGCACGCCGATGACGGCCGCCATGCTCACGGCGGGGTGGGTGAGCAGGACCTCCTCGATCTCCCGCGGGTACACGTTGAAGCCACCGCGGATGATCATGTCCTTGGCCCGGTCCACGATGTAGAACCATCCGTCGGCGTCGCGGCGTGCCAGGTCACCGGTGCGGAACCAGCCGTCGCGCATCACCTCGGCGGTCGCCTCGGGCCGGTTGTAGTACCCCTTCATGACGTTGTGGCCACGGACGACGATCTCGCCGATGGCGTCGGCGCCCTTGACCGCGGTCCAGTCCTTGTCGACGAGGTCCACCTCGACGCCCCAGACAGGTCGGCCGATGGAGCCGGGCCGTACCTCTTCGCCGCGCGGGGCGAAGGTCGCCGCGGGGCTGGTCTCCGAGAGGCCGTACCCCTCCATGATGGTGACCCCGAAGCGCTCGCTGAACCGGCGGTGGATCTCGACCGGCAGTGCGGAGCCTCCCGACCCGGCCATCCGCAGGTTCCCGGCGATCTGGGACAGGTCCGCCTCGGGTGCCTCCGCCTCGAGGAGGGCCCAGTACATCGTGGGAACACCGGCGAAGAAGGTGACCGCGTGCCGCTGCATCAGGGCCAGGGCGGACCGGGCGTCGAACCGGGGTAGCAGTACCAGCGTCGCCCGCGCGGCGAGGCCGGCGTTCATCTGCACGACCTGGCCGAAGGAGTGGAAGAGCGGCAGGCTGATCAGGTGCACGTCGTGCTCGACCTCGCCGAAGAGCTTGTGGCAGGTCAGCACGTTGAGCATCACGTTGGAGTGGGTGAGCTCAGCACCCTTGGGGCGGCCCGTGGTGCCGGAGGTGTACAGGATAACCGCCGTGTCACCGGGCTCCGTGGCCACCGTCTCGAAGTCCGCGCTCTGGTGCGCCAGCGCCGCCGTCAGGGTCTCGGCGCCTGCGATCGGGGAGTTCTCGGTGGGTGCGGCGGTCATCAGGAAGAAGGCGTCGCAGCCGGGAGACTCGCCGAAGCCGGCCCAGCCCTCCTGGCCCGTCGGAAGGTCCGGGCCGCCCTCGAAGCAGAAGTAGGCCTTGGCCTCGGAATCGGCCAGATGGTAGGCGATCTCCCTGCCCTTGAGCAGCACGTTGAGCGGGACGACCACGGCGCCGGCCTTGAGGATGCCGTAGTACACGATCGGGAACCACGGAAGGTTCGGGCAGGACAGCGCGACCTTGTCGCCCGGGCCGATGCCGCGCGCGTGCAGCAGGTTGGCCACGCGGCAGGCGGCCGCGTCCAGCTCCGCGTAGGTCAGGTGCTGGGTGCCGAGGACGACCGCCGTACGGTCGGGCACGGTGCGGGCGCTGTTCTCCAGCAAGGTGGCGAGATTGAGCATGAGGTCTCCGTAGGGGATGCTTCGGCGGGCGCCATGGGCGTGGCGGATCCGTGGACGCCGAGGGCCGGGGGTCAGCCCCGCAGCGCGGCGGCGAGGAGTGCGGGCAGTTTCGACAGGCGCGGCGCCGCCGTGAAGCGGGTGAGGCGCTCCACCGTGGTCAGCGCCGTGCGGTGGGTCACGAAGTACGGGGGGCGCGGTGACAGCGACGGATCCCCCGTGACCAGTCCACGCGGGGCCGGTGTGAACGGGGCGCGCAGCACGGTCTTCTCGACGTCTTCGAGCATGAACGCGTTGTGCACGAAGCCGACGCCGCTGCCGATGTCCTGGCGGGTGTGGCCGGGGAAGGCACCCCAGGGGGTGTAGCCGAGCAGGAACCCCACGGCCGACCAGCAGTTGACGCCCAGTGTGCCGTAGCGAAGATCGGCGATGGCGGTGGCCACGGCCTCCCCGTGGGCCTTCTCGGTCCTCGGGTGGACGATCAGGGTCGCGCCGAGGGTGCCGGGCAGCGTGTCGTTGGCGAAGTCGACGGCGTGGCGCAGGAATTCGGCCGGATCCGAGCCCGGCAGGCGTACGACCCCGAGGGCGCTGCCGAAGACCTCGTCGAGGACGAGGATGTCGTCGTGGTCGGTGATGTCGGGCACGAGCAGTCGGCAGCCGTCGCCGTGGGTCTCCGCCGCCGGATGCGCCGCGCGTACGGCGGCGAGCCGGTCGGCCGCGCCCGGGTAGTAGTCGGTGCGTGAGGGCAGCTCGCGCAACAGCCGCCGGATCTCGTCGAGCAGCCGCTCGGTGCCGGCCCAGTCGCGCGGCAGGACCAGGATCTGGCTGGCGATGCAGTTGTGGCCGGAGTTGTTCATCTTGCTGGTGACGATGTGCTCCGCCTGGAAGCGGACGTCGGCATCGCTCCACGGGCCCGGCACCACGATGCAGGGACTGACGCCGCCCAGTTCGCTGCTGAAGGGCTTGGCGATCAGGGGGAGGTCGTCACGGCGGCGTCGCTCGGCGTCCTCGTCGGTGCCCCAGACGATGGCGTCGTGGGTGCGGTCGCTGCCGGTGACGTGAATGGCGTCGACGCCTGAGTGGCGGGCGAGGTAGCCGCCCTCGGCCGCGCCGCCGTCGACGAAGCGCAGCCAGCCCCGTTCGACGAACTCGGCGAAAACGTAGTCGAAGTGGGGGCGCAGGTAGGCGTTGACCGGGTTCATCTTGGCGATGACGACCTGGCCCTCGGCGTAGAGCTTGTGCAGGATGTCCAGCGCGGTGATGGCGGCGACGTTCCCGGCGCCGAGTACCAGGGCCAGGGCCGGGTCTCTCTGCCTGCCCCGGTACTCGCCCGCGGCGCACGCCCCCGCCTGCTCCGCCGCGACGCCGGGGCGCATCCACACCTGGGCCGTGAACCCGTTGAGCAGCAGGGCGTCCCAGGCGGTGGCGGGGAAGACGTCCACGCGGGTGCGGCCGTTCTCCTCGCGGACCCTCCTGCCGTCCAGCGGGTCCTTGCCCGCGGCGATCCGGCGAAGCACGTGCAGCAGCGCCGCGGTGTTCTGGACCAGAGCCCAGGGGCCGCCCATCCAGTCCTCGGCCGCCCACGGGGAGTCCGGTCCGTACCCCTTCGCCAGGGCGCCGGCGCCGGCCATCTCGGCCGCCCGTGCGACGACGCGCGGCTGCAACCGCTCCAGGAGGGCGATGCGTTCGGTGAGCGGGGTGGCGGACCAGGACGCGGCGTTGCCGCGCACATGGGCCACGGTGCGATCGAGAAGTTCGGTGTCGAGGGCGCTGGTGTTCAACGTCGTTCCTTGCGGAAGGTCGGGTGTGGGGAGGGCGGGACCCGCTCCGCGCGCTGCGTGCGGAGCGGACGACACGCGCGGGGTCACGCCGACAGCCTGTGGGCGTCGCGGTCCGGGTCGATCAACGTGAGGGCGGCGGTTCCGCTCAGCAGGAGCACGGCGCCGGTGATGAGCACCGCGTGCTGGTAGCCCTCCGTACCGTGGGCGTCCACGAGGTGGCCGATCAGCGTCGGGGCGATCAGACCGGCGGTGGTCACCACGGCGTTCATGATGCCGAGGGCGCCGCCGCGACGATCGGCCGGAGCCAGTTCCGTGACGGTGGTGACGGCGACGCTGCTCATCGCTCCGGCGAGCCCGAAGCCGGCGACCACGAGCAGGGCGGTCACGGCACCGGCCGGGGCCACCGGCAGGGCGAGGCATGCCGCCGCGCCGATGAGCAGCAGTGCGCCGCCGACGCCGCCGCGGGCCCACCGGCTCGGGGTCCCGCGACGCAGCAGCCATCCGGTGAGGCCGGCCTGTCCGAGCACCACGACGCCGCCAAGACCCCAGACCAGCATCAGCACCCGCGTGGACCCGGCCGAGGTGTAGCCCAGCGCGTCCTGGAGGTACGAGGGCAGCCAGACGAGGGCGAAGGCGATAACCCAGTACGTGCCGAAGTAGGCGGCCGTGGCACCGATCCAGGTACGGGTCGCGAGGATGCGCCGGTACGGCGTCCCGAGCCCGCCCGCCGGACCGGCCGGTCTGTGCTCCGTGTCCGACGCGGTCGCGTACGGCCCCTCGCCGCCGAAGGGGATCCACAGCAGCGCCCACACGACACCGACGAGCGCCACCGCGGCGACGGCCGAGCGCCAGCCGTGGTGCTGGATCACCCATGTCAGTACGGGAGCGGCGACCAGGACCCCGAGGGTGATTCCCAGGACGATCACGGCCCCGGGCAGGTTGCGCCGGTGGTTGGGGAACCAGGACAGGGTGGCCTGCTGGGCGACGGGGAAGGCGGGCCCCTCGGCGGCACCCAGGAGAACGCGTGACGTGATGAGCACCGCGAGCCCTCCGCCCACCGCCAGCGGTGCCTGGGAGGCGGACCACAGGACGGCCATGGCAAGAATCAGCCACTTGGGTC
This sequence comes from Streptomyces sp. NPDC057271, assembly GCF_042668715.1. NCBI lineage: Bacteria > Bacillati > Actinomycetota > Actinomycetes > Kitasatosporales > Streptomycetaceae > Streptomyces > Streptomyces sp. NPDC057271. The sequence continues at coordinate 11,876 of NZ_JBHUYJ010000135.1, read as the reverse complement.
GTATGCGGTCCGCGAGCAGCCCCACCGCGGCCCCGGAGATCGAGAACAGCAGGAAGAACGCGCTGCTGGCCAGCCCGAAGGTCGACGCGGACAGGCCGAGGTCCTGCCGGATCTCCTCCGCGGCCAGACCGAGCACGGACTTGTCGGCGAAATTGATCATCATGAAGACGACGAGCAGCGCGGTGACGGTCCAAGCGCGGCGTCTCGTTCTGCTCGGCACCTTCGGGGGGCCGGCGGGCACAGCGGGTGCGACGTCGGTGTCGGTCACAAGGGCTCCGCGGAGACTGGATGGGGAGGGGTGGAGGGGGCGGGAGGCCGGTCAGGAGAGCGGGACGCCGGCGATGGCGATGCGCTCCATGACACGGCGCTGCGGGAAGTAGTCGTTGATCGCGTAGTGCTGGGTGGCGATGTTGTCCCACACCGCGACCGAGCCCGGCTGCCAGCGGAAGCGCACCTGGTACTCGGGGATGCGGGCCTGGAGCACGAGCTCGTCGAGCAGTTCGCGGCTCTCCGGGTCCGACAGGCCGACGATCCGGGTGGTGAAGGGCTCGTTGACGTAGAGCAGCTTGCGGCCGGTGCGCGGATGGCGGACGACCACCGGGTGCTCGACGGCCGGCAGGTTCTCGCGGAGCGCGGCGATCTGGCTCGCGGTCATCACGGAGCCCCAGCTCGGCTCCCAGTCGTGTATGGCGGTCAGCCCCTCGATCCGGGCCTTCATGGACTCGGTGAGGTTGTCGTAGGCGGCCGCCATGTCCGCCCACATGGTGTCGCCGCCGGCTGACGGGACCTCGACGGCGCGCAGCACGGAGCCGAGTGCCGGGGCGGCCATGAACGAGTGGTCGCTGTGCCAGATGTTCTCGGTGCCGATGGCCATGGCGTCCTTGGCCAGGCGGGAGACGCCGTTGGAGTTGCCCTTGGGGAAGAAGGGGTTCGGTTCCGGCTGGCCCCACAGCCCGGAGAACGCGAGCTGGGACTGCGGCTCGAACGCGTGCTGGTCGCGGAAGAAGAGCACCTTCCACTCCAGCAGGGCCTGCCTGATCTCCTCCGCGAGCTCCTCGCCGATCGGGAGCGAGAGGTCGACGCCTTCGATCTCGGCGCCGATGTGCGGGGTGAGCGGGCAGATGTCCAGGAGCCGGTAGTCGGGCTGGACCGCGTCCGGCGCGATGCGGTCGAGGGTGCGCTTCCCGTAGTGCATCAGCGGCTTGTCGAGCGCGGGGGCGGGGGTGGTGACGGCGGTGTCCATGGTTCCTCCCTGACGAGGTCGAAAATCGTTACTGGGAGTATCGTTATTGGGGTGCGGTGAGGCAAGAGACCTGAGGCAGGAAAAACGAGAGTCTGGAGTCGCCGCCGGAAGCCGTCAGCCGACCGGGCCGACGGCGCGGGCGACGAGATCGACCAGGTTGTCCACGAAGCGGGCGTCAGGCATCTCCTGCTCACCGATCAGCCGGAAGATCAGTGGTGCGGCCACCAACGTGGCCGCGGCCCGGACATCGGTGTCCGGACCCACGTCACCGCGGGCGATCCCCCGTTCGAGGATGCGCCTCGTCTCGCTCGTGATCCTCTCGGTGTACTCCGCGTACTGTCCCCGTACCGCGCCCGCCTCGGCCGCCGCCCCGATGAGCCCCGCGATCAGCCGGTCCGAACCCGGCAGCCGGTAGGCCTCCAGACGAGCGGTGAGGACGAAGCGGAGCTCGGCGCGGAAGTCGCCCAGGTCGGGCACCGACAAGATGCCGATGCGGGTCTCCGCGGCGGCGATGATCAGGTCCTGCTTGGTGGGCCACCGTCGATAGATGGCGGGCTTGCTCACTCCGGCGCGGGAGGCCACGGAGTCCATCGTGACCGCCCCGATCCCCTGCTCGGTGACCAGGTCCACGACCGCCTTCAGGACGGATCCGGTGACCCGCTCCTCGCGCGGGCGCCCCGGCCCTCGTACTGCCCCATCCGGCTGCATGTCCACCATGCGCAGAGCCTACGGTCTCCGCCGGACCGACCGGAAAGCGGTGCGCACCCCGGGGGACGCCCCCGTCGGCAGGCACCGACGGTGTGGATGCCATTCGGGTGAGCCGCCCGACGAGGACTTTGCCGGTGAGGGTGAGGACGCCCGCGGCGAGGATGGCGAGCGAGCACGCGGCGGCGGGCAGGACGAACAAGGGGCGCAGGCCCCGGCGGCGGGCGGGCGCGGGGACAGGGGAAGCAGGCGTGGTGGCCGAAGCGCCCTGGGTCTCCTGCTGGATGAAAGTCATCATTCCTCTTGGAGAACATGATGGAAGACGACCGCACCGCCCCAGTCGTCGTCGAACTGCATCAAACCGTGCAGGCCCCGCTGGAGACGATCTGGCGGCTGCACACCGAGGTGGACTCCTGGCCGCAGTGGAACACCGGCATCGACACCGCCGTCCTACACGGACCTCTCGCCGTCGGCGCGGTGTTCGACTGGACCACAGCCGGCCTCGACATCAGCTCCACCGTCGCCAAACTCACCCCCAAGCGCCGCATCGTCTGGGGCGGCCCCGCTCACGGCATCACCGGCATCCACGTCTGGGAATTCGCAGAGACCGACGACGGCGTACAGGTGAGCGGCTGCAGGCACTGAAGACCACCGCGGAGAACCGGAACTGAGCCCGGGCGACCACACTGCCGGACCGGGAGGCGCACGGCCTCGGCCAAGCGTCTCCCCCGGCCCGTCATAGTCGGCTCACACCCCTGGCGCGGCCGCGAACAGCCACATGCACGGACTCGACCAGGAGGGGACTGCGCGGGCGTCCAAGGACGTCGCCGTCATGCGCGCTCAGTGACGGACCGGCCCTCATATCAAGCCGGAACAATGACTGGTGGCAGCATCTGCGCGAACCGCCGCCGCCACACCCGACGCCCGAGATCGCGCCGGAAGTCATGCTTCGGGGCGAAGCCGCCGAGCGCAGACGTCTCGACGAGGTCGAAGCAGCGCGTCAGAAGCGCGTCTGTTGGGAAGCCGCCACGGAAGAAGCGCGTGTCCAGTACGCCGAGGCGTACCGCGTCAGGCACTTCGAGGCGCAGGAAGCGGCATGGCGCCACGCCACCGTCGGACCGGACCACCCTGACGTGCTGACCCTTTCCTGCTCATCATCGACTCCTCGCGCAAGGCGTTCGGGAACAACGAATCGGACAGGCAACGGGCAACCCAGATCTACAACCGCTTCCGGACGATGGCCGACGCGTACGGCAGCCGCCTCCAGCTGATCATCGCTGACAACGATCCCCCGCCGATCTCTGGGGACTCGTTCGGCAGGCTCGAGTTCGACTACGCAAAATCCCATGGTGCCAGGTGTCGAGCACCCTGGCCTCGACCACGTCGGACGGACCGAAGACGAATCGAACGCGCATGACGTCCGTGACGGTCATCAGTGGAAAGTGGGGATGATTTCGGAGCCGTACGCGTCGATGGTGCCCTCGCGGTTGTCGTGCATGTCGTAGACGGCGAACTGGTCGACGCCCAGGTCCTTCAGACGGCGGAGCTTCTCGATGTGGGCCTCGGCGGGGCCGAGCAGGCAGAAGCGGTCGACGATCTCGTCGGGGACGAAGGCGGTGTCGGGGTTGTCGGCGCGGCCGTGGTGGGAGTAGTCGTAGCCCTGGCGGTTCTTGATGTACGCGGTGAGCTCGTCGGGGACCATCGAAGAGTGTTCACCGTACTTGGCGACGAGGTCGGCAACGTGGTTGCCGACCATGCCGCCGAACCAGCGGCACTGGTCCCGGGCGTGGGCCAGGGCCTCGGGCGAGGCGTCGGCCGTCACGTACGCCGGGGCGGCGACGCAGATCGTGAGCGCGTCGGGGTCGCGGCCGGCCTCCCGTGCCGCCTGGCGGACGGCCTTGACCATCCACTCGGTCAGGAACGGGTCGGCGAGCTGGAGGATGAAGCCGTCGGCCTTCTGCCCGGCCAGCGCGAGGGCCTTCGGCCCGTACGCGGCCATCCACACCGGCAGCCTGCCGTTCTTGACCCACGGGATACGGATCGGGTTGCCGTCGACCTCGGCCTCCCGTCCCTCCGCCAGATCGCGGATGACCTCGATCGCCTCTCCCAGGCGCGCCAGCGTGTTGGGCCTGCGCCCGGCGACGCGCATCGCGGAGTCGCCGCGGCCGATGCCGCAGACCGTGCGGTTGCCGAACATGTCGTTGAGGGTGGCGAAGGTGGAGGCGGTCACCTCCCACGTACGGGTCCCCGGGTTCGTCACCATCGTGCCCACGTGCAGCTTCGTGGTGTTGGCGAGGATCTGGCTGTAGATGACGAAGGGTTCCTGCCACAGCACGGCGGAGTCGAAGGTCCAGCCGTAGCGGAAGCCGTTGCGTTCCGCGCGGCGCATCAGGCCGACGACCTGAGAGGCGGGCGGATCGGTCTGCAGGACGAGTCCGAAGTCCACGCGGGGACCTCCAAGTTCAAGTCGATGCGATGGGACCCCGGGCTGCTCAGCCCAGGTACTGACAAAGACCGCGCGGCACGAACGCTCCGTGGCCGGCGTGACCCACGTACTTGCGCTGGTCGATGACGACCTCACCCCGTGAGAGGACGGTCTCCACCTGGCCGGTGACGGTCTTGCCCTCGTACGCCGAGTAGTCGACGTTCATGTGGTGCGTCGCCGCCGACAACTCCTGTGTCGCGTGCGGGTCGTAGATGACGATGTCCGCGTCGGCGCCGGGGGCGATGGTGCCCTTCTGCGGATAGAGGCCGAACATCCTCGCCGGGGTAGCGCAGGCGATCTCGATCCAGCGGCGCCGCGAGATGTGCCCGTCCACCACCGCCTGATGGAGGAGGTCCATGCGGTTCTCCACCCCGGGCAGACCGTTCGGGATCTTCGAGAAGTCGCCCCGGCCCAGCTCCTTCTGCCCTACGAAGCAGAACGGGCAGTGGTCCGTGGAGACCACCTGAAGGTCGTTGGTCCGCAGGCCCCGCCAGAGCGCCGCCTGGTGCTCCTTCGGCCGCAGCGGCGTCGAGCACACGTACTTGGCGCCCTCGAAGTCCGGCTCCGCGAGGTTGTCGGTCGACAGGAACAGGTACTGCGGGCAGGTCTCGCCGAAGACCGGCAGTCCCTTGTCGCGGGCCGCTGCCAGCTCGGCCACGGCCTCCTCGGCGGAGACGTGGACCACGTACAGCGGACTGCCCGCGACCCGCGCCAGCTGGATCGCCCGATGCGTCGCCTCCGCCTCAAGCAGCGCCTTGCGGACCTCCCCGTGATAGCGGGGGTCGGTCTCGCCGCGGGCGAGTGCCTGCTCCACCAGGACGTCGATCGCGATGCCGTTCTCCGCGTGCATCATGATCAGCCCACCGGTATCGCCGGCCACCTGCATCGCCCGCAGGATCTGCCCGTCATCCGAAAAGAAGACCCCCGGATACGCCATGAACAATTTGAACGAGGAAATCCCATGCTCGACGAGCTTCGGCATCTCCTTGAGCGTCGACTCGTTCACGTCCGACATGATCATGTGGAACGCGTAGTCGATCGCGCAGTTCCCGTCCGCCTTCTCCAGCCACGCGTTCAGGCCGGCCTGCAGCGAATGGCCCTTCGCCTGCACCGCGAAATCGACGATCGTCGTCGTTCCGCCCCACGCCGCCGCCCGCGTCCCCGTCTCGAACGTGTCCGACGCGAACGTCCCGCCGAACGGCAGCTCCATATGCGTGTGCGCGTCGACCCCGCCCGGGATCACGTACTTCTGCGACGCGTCGATCACCCGGTCCGCCGTCCACTCCTGCGTCCCCGGCGCCGCCAACGCCACCACCCGGCCATGCTCGATCAGCATATCCGCGTGCACCTCGTCCGCGGCAGTGATCACTAGACCACCGGTAATCAGAGTCCGAGTCATTCCCCAGCCATCCCTTCACACCGACCGCCGAACAGGCCTCTACCTGCACGGGCCGAGGTCACACCCCGGCCCGTCAACCCCCTCACGCCGCCACCTCGCACGGCACACGACCTACTCCGCTAGAAAACCCCTGGTCACGCGACCGAATGAAACTCTTGAACGAGCTGACGCCCTCCTGGACGAGCCGGTCCATCTCCTTGAGGGTCGACTCGTTGACGTCCGACATGATCATGTGGAAGCCGTAGTCGATGGCGCACTGCCCGTCGGCCTTGGCGTACCAGGCGTCGAGCCCTTCGCGCAGGGAGCGGCCGACGCTCTGGACGGCGAAGTCGACGATGGTGGTCGTGCCGCCCCAGGCGGCGGCCCTGGTGCCGGTCTCGAAGGTGTCGGAGGCGAAGGTGCCGCCGAACGGCAGTTCCATGTGGGTGTGCGCGTCGACGCCGCCCGGGACGACGTACCGGTCGGTGGCGTCGATGGTGCGGTCGGCGGTCCAGCCGGCGGCCGCGTCGGAGCCGTGCGCCGCCAGCGCGGCGATCCGGCCGTCCTCGATCAGGACGTCTGCGTGGATCTCGTCGGCGGCGGTGACGACGAGGCCGCCGCGGATGAGGGTTCGGGTGGTCACGGGTGTCCCCCTGGCTGGATGCGGTGAACTACAGCGAACGGAGGGCCTGTTCGAGGATGTCCGCGCCCTCCTCCGCCTCGGCGACGGTGAGCGAGAGCGGTGGGGCGATCCGCAGCGAGCTGGTGTTGTGACCGCCGCCCTTGCCGATGAGCAGCCCGTTCTCCCGGGCGGACTCCAGGACGGCGGAGGCCGCCGCCGGGTCTGCCTCGTCGGTGCCGGGCCGGGTGAGCTCGATGCCGATCATCAGGCCGCGGCCGCGTACCTCGCGTACGGCGTCGACGCCCGCGCCGACGGCCCGCAGCCGCTCGATCAGCAGCCCTCCGACACGACGGGCGTTGCCCTGCAGGTCGTGTTCGAGGAGGTAGGCGAGGTTGGCGAGCCCCGCGGCCATGGTGATCGGCGAACCACCGAAGGTGGAGATGGAGTTGGCGTCGAGACAGTTCATGATCTCGGCGCGGGCGACGACCCCGCCGACCGACATGCCGTTGGCGATGCCCTTGGCGAAGGTGAGGATGTCCGGCGGGCCCGCCCGGTCGTGCGCCTGCCAGCCCCAGAAGTGGTCGCCGGTGCGGCCCCAGCCGGTCTGCACCTCGTCGGAGACCCAGAGGATGCCGTGCCGGTCGAGGACGCGGCGGAAGGCGGCGTAGAGCCCGTCGGGCGGGGAGGTGAAGCCGCCGACGCCCTGGATGGGTTCGGCGATCAGCGCGGCGACGTCACGGGTGTGCCCGAGGAGGTCCTCGAGGTCGGCGACGCAGGCGTCGATGAACCGCTCGTCGCTGTACTGCGCGTACGGTCCGCGGGTGCGGACGCCGCCGTGCACGTACAGGGTCTGGAGCGGGGAGAGGCCCGTCGGCGACCAGGCACGGTTGCCGGTGATGCCGACGGTGGAGAAGGAGCGGCCGTGGTAGCTGTTGCGCATCGCCAGGATCTGGTTGGAGCGGCGGTACGCGGTGGCGAGCAGCAGGGCCGTGTCGTTGGCCTCGGTTCCGGAGGTGGTGAAGAAGACGCGGGCGTCGGGGATGCCGGAGAGGGCCGCGATCCGCTCGGCGAGCTCCACCATGGGGCGGTTGAGGTAGAGCGTGGAGGAGTGGATGATCCGGCCGGCCTGCTCGGCGACGGCCTTGGTGACCTCGGGCACCGCGTGGGCGGTCATGGTGGTGAGGATGCCGCCGAAGAAGTCGAGGTACCGGGTGCCCTCGGCGTCCCAGACGTGACGGCCCTCGCCGTGGGTGATCTCGATGGGGTCCTTGTAGTAGAGGGCGACCCAGTCGGGGATCACGGCGCGATGGCGGTCGTAGAGGCCGGTCACGGCTGCACCAGCCCGTCGTAGGCGTCGGGGCGTCGGTCGCGGTAGAAGGCCCACTGCTTGCGGACCTCCTCGATGACGCCGAAGTCGAGGTCGCGGACGACGAGTTCCTCCGCCTTGTCCGATGCGGTGTCGCCGACGAACTGGCCGCGGGGGTCGACGAAGTAGCTGGTGCCGTAGAAGTCGTTGTCGCCGTACTCCTCGATCCCGACGCGGTTGATGGCGGCGACGAAGTACTCGTTGGCGACCGCGGCGGCGGGCTGTTCGAGCTGCCAGAGGTAGGAGGAGAGACCCCGGTGGGTGGCCGATGGGTTGTACACCAACTGGGCTCCGTTGAGACCGAGTTGACGCCAACCCTCGGGGAAGTGGCGGTCGTAGCAGATGTAGACGCCGACCTTGCCGACGGCGGTGTCGAAGACCGGCCAGCCGAGGTTGCCGGGGCGGAAGTAGTACTTCTCCCAGAAGCCCTTGACCTGCGGGATGTGGTGCTTGCGGTACTTGCCGAGGTAGGTGCCGTCGGCGTCGATCACGGCGGCGGTGTTGTAGTAGAAGCCGGCGCCCTCGACCTCGAAGACGGGGACGACGATCACCATGCCGGTCTCGCGGGCCAGCTCCTTCATCCGCGTGACGGTCGGCCCGTCCGGGACGGGCTCGGCCCAGCGGTAGTGCTCGGGTTCCTGGACCTGGCAGAAGTAGGGGGCGTTGAAGACCTCCTGGAACCCGATGACCTTGGCGCCCTGCCGGGCCGCCTCACGGGCGTGCTCCTCATGCTTGGCGATCATGGATTCGGTGTCGCCGGTCCAGGTCGCCTGGACGAGTGCGGCGCGTACGACGTCGGTCATGAGCTGCTCCTTCGGCACGGCGTCAGAGAGCCTCTACGCACGTAGACACGGTGCGTAGGAGGAGAACGTAAGCCCCGTCACACCCCGGAGCAAGACCACCGCCGTGAACCGCCGGAGTCGATCATGTTTCATACCCGACTGGTCCATGTCGGACACGCACCGACACGATCGGGCTGATGTACGAGCGGTTGTCACCGGTCACGCGGCGCCCGCGGAACCGGTTCGGTGCCGGGCTCGCGGCCGGGGTCAGGCGCCCGCCAGGCCCGCCACGCGCAGGGCGTGGACCAGGTCGTGTCCGAGGGCCGGGGAGATCGCGGCGGCGGCGCTGCGGAGTTGAGGGATCAGCCCCTGCGGGTCGGCCGCGGCGAGGTGCGCGGCGTCCTCGGGTGTACGGGCCCGGAGGAAGGCCGTGAGCAAGGCGTGGGCCTCACGATGGTGCCCTTCCACGCGCAGCGCGGCGCACGCGCCCGCGAGTTCGCCGACCGGGCGGGCGACGCCCTGCCGCAGCAGCTGCTCGCAGTCCTCGGACCGGCCCGCGTCGGCGAGCGCACCGGCGACGGCGGCGAGGCGCTCGGGCGGCAGCAGGGCCGCCTCCCACAGGAGGGTGGACCAGTCGGCGCCGAGGCCGGCCCGGTGCAGCTCCGCGGCGAGCGCGGGGAGCCAGGCGGGCGGCCCGGCGACGGCCTCGCAGAGCAGTGCGTGCGCCTCGCCGCTGCGCCCCTGGGAGCGCAGCCGCTGGAGCGCGTAGACCGCGTTCCCGGCCGCGCGGGCCGCGTCGACGGCGGCCTCGCCCTGGGGCGCGGCGGGAGCGGGGGCGGAGCCGACAGGCGCCTCGGCCCGCCCGAACCGGGCACCGCGCGGCGCGGCGTCGGCGGTCGGCAGGTCGGGCAGAGGCACGGGAACCGGCACGGCCTCCCCGGCCGACTCGGCCCCACCGAGCCACGCGTACCGGGCACCACGCGGCCTCCGCGAGCGCGCGGGGGCACCCCCGGGCGCGACCCCAGACACGGAGCCCGAGCCGGGGGCAGCCCCGGGGGCGGAGGCGGTCCCGATGGCGGAGCCAGACGCGGAGCCCGAGCCGGGGGCGGGCCCGGAGGCGGCCCCGGGGGCGGACCCAGGCGCGAAGCCCGAGCCGGAGGCGATCCCGGGGGCGGAGGCAGCCCGGACGGAGCCAGGCGCGGGCCCAGACGCGGAGCCCGACCAGGCGGCGGGCCCGGGGGCGGAGGCGGCCCCGGGCGCGAAGCCAGGCGCGGAGCCCGAGCCGGAGGCGGGCCCCGAGCCGGAGGCGGGCCCGGCGGTTCCAGGCGCGAAGCCCGAGGCGGAGGGGGGTCCAGGGGCAGGCGCGAAGCCGGAGTCGGGCCCATAGCCGGAGCCGGAGCCGGCGCCGGATGCAGGCGGGATGCCGGAGTCGGTCGGCGGCGGCCGGTCGTCCGTGAGTGCCGCGAGGCGGGCCGCGAGGTCCGCGAGGCGGGCGGTCGCCCGGGCGTGGTCGTCCCGGGTCCAGGCCAGTTCACCGGCGATCCGGTCGGCGTCCGGGGTGCCCCGCGCCTCCCTCAGCGCGGCGTCGAGCTCCCGGGCGCGGGACTCGGCGTACCACCGCTCACGCTCCATCACCTCCAGGCGCCCGCGCAGCGCCTCCGCCCCGCCCGGCCGCCGGTCATGGGCCGCCGCGGCCGCGCCGTGCAGGGCTCGGGCCCGGGTGGCCCGCGGTCCGGGGACCGGCTCCCCCAGGTCGTGGAGCAGCGACTCGACGACGTCCCAGGGCAGGATCTCCGTACCGTCGAAGCAGGCCCGCAGGCCCTCCGGGTCGCGGCTCGCGAAGACGCCGTACCAGCCTTCGCCCGGTACCAGGTTCGCCGCGATGCCCCTGAGGTAGCGCGTGAACGCATCGACCTCCGCCGGGAGTTGATACACCGCCATATCGTCCGCACCGCCCGCGCACTCGACTGGGTCCGGGGATATTCGACCCCAGTCGTGTTACGGGACGGCTACGGACTGTTTTCATCCGTCGCCCGCTCCGATGGCGAACGGGTCAGAAACTCACCGCGATCCCGGTGTGCGGCCGCTTGCCCAGCCGGGCGATCGTCGCGGGCCAGTCGACGAGCCAGAACTGCCAGGTGTACTTGCGCGAGAGGAGCTTCCGCACCCTCCGCAGCTCCTCACCCTCCAGAAGCCGGCCGGAACCCTCCAGGCGCACCGCGCCCTCCGCGACGTTCCCGCGCACGTCGCACACGGCGACGACGGTCCGCGGGTCGTTCCGCAGCCGCTTGACCTTCCAGGAGTCGGTACGGGTCCAGGCGTACAGCTCGTCGCCCTCGACCGCGTACCAGACCGGCGTCGCGACGCCGGTGCCGTTCCGGCGGAAGGTGGTCAGACTGACGTAGCGGCCGCGCCGCAGCTCCTCGGGAATCATGCCGTCGAGACTATCGACGCCCTCGCCGAGTCAGACCGGGACCGGGGCGCACCGGGTGACGAGGGCGTCCATCGAGAGGCCGAGGACGCCGGCGAGGGCCGCGACGGTGAAGAAGGCGGGCGTCGGCGCCCGCCCGGTCTCGATCTTGCGGAGGGTCTCGGCGGAGAGTCCCGCGGCCGCCGCGATCTCGACCATCGAGCGGTCTCCGCGCGCCTCGCGCAGGATGCGGCCGAGCCGCTCGCCGCGCTCGCGCTCTTCGGGGGTCAGGGGTGTGCGCACCATGCCCACCATTGTAATACCGGTATAGTAATTGGCATGGTGGAGATCAAGACGGATGAATCCCTGCGGGCCATGCGCGGCGCGGGGCGGGTGGTGGCGGAAGCCCTCGCGGCCGCACGGAGGCAGGCGGCGCCAGGGGTCAGCGCGAAGGAGCTGGACCTGGCGGCGCGGGAGGTCCTCGCGGCGGCCGGAGCCGGCTCGCCTTTCCTGGGCTACCACCCGGACTGGGCGCCCGTGCCGTTCCCGGCGGTCGTCTGCGTCTCGGTGAACGACGCGATCGTGCACGGCATCCCGGGCGACCGGCGTCTCGCGGACGGCGACCTCGTCTCCCTCGACTGCGGGGCGCTCCTCGGCGGCTGGGCGGGCGACTCCGCCGTCAGCTTCACCGTTGGCCGGGCGCGCCCCGAGGACACCCGGCTGATCGACACGGCCCACGCCGCGCTGGAGGCGGGCATCGGCGCGGCCGTCGTCGGCAACCGGATCGGCGACATCGCGCACGCGATCGGCCGGGTCTGCCGAAGCGCCGGGTACGGCATCCCCGACGGTTTCGGCGGCCACGGCATCGGCCGGGCCATGCACGAG
>NZ_JBHUYJ010000134.1:0-18257 GCF_042668715.1 Streptomyces sp. NPDC057271 | reverse complement strand
CGGAGTTCTCCGGGCGGGCAGTCGGCGATGAAACAGGAAGTCTCACGGCGCGAGCCGTAGGAATCCCCTCCCTTCAGGGAGGGGAGCGTCAAGCCCCAACGATCCACGGACGAGCGAAGGTTCGCATCCCCTGTGGATAACTTGGGCCTCTATGCCGCATCCTGGTCGGAACGGGCGGAACGGGCGCCGGGACTGCTGCTCCGAAATGGACTGCCGATGGAAACGACATCCCCCAGCGTGCGACTGGTCAGCGACCTCGTGACACGGATCCCCGAGTTCCGGGACGCGTACGACGACCACGTCTTCAGTCAGGGCGGCGTGCTCCCGCACGTGTTCTTCTGGGACGTCGTCCAGAACACCGTGCGTTCGTTCCTCGGGGAGGACCCGGCGGCCGCCGACTGGCGTCGCACGCTGGACTTCCTGGAGGAACAGAGCGCCCGCGGGGAGCTCGGCGTCGACGAGGTCATCGTCACCTCGTTCCTCAACGACCTGCCGTACCCCCATGAGCCCGGACACGCCATCGTCCGGGAACTCGGCCCGGTCATGGCCGCCCGCTTCGGCCGCATCCGCCCAGCGGGGTAAGCCACCCCCGGTCAGCCCCCAAGCGGGCCCCCGGCCGCCCTCGCAGGCCCCCCGGCGAGGCGCCAGGCGGTTCCGGCCGCCGGACATAATCGAGCGCATGTCCCCAGACCGGTCCCGTTCGCCCAGCACGCCCAGCACGCCCCGCACGTCGAGCACGCCCCGCACGCCCAGCACGTCGAGCACGCCCCGCACGCCCAGCACGTCGAGCACGCCCCGCACGCCCCGCACGTCGAGCACGCCCCGCACGCCCCGCACGTCGAGCACGCCCCGCACGCCCAGCACGTCGAGCACGCCCCGCACGGCGAGCGCGCCCAGCAGCTCATCCGGTTCGACCAGCTCGCTTCGTTCGCCCGATGCGCCTGCCCTCGCCCTCGCCCTCGGAGGCTACGCCGCCACCCGTGTCATCGGCCTGGCGATCCTCGCGCTCGCCGCCGTCGCGACCGGCAAGGACGGGCTGCACCGGCTGTCGGGCCGCTGGGACTCCGTCTGGTACGTCCGGATCGCCGAGAACGGTTACGGGTACGAGGTCACCCTGCCCAACGGCAGCGTCCACTCCGATCTGGCGTTCTTCCCTCTCTTCCCGGGGCTCGAGCGGGCCCTGTCCACCGTCCTCCCCGTCGACGCCGCCACCGCCGGACTCCTCGTCTCCTGGACCGCCTCGCTTGCCGCCGCCTGGGGCATCTACGCGGTCGGCTCCCATGTCGCGGGCCGGCCGGCCGGTGTCGTGCTGGCCGTCCTCTGGGGCGTTTACCCGACCGCGTTCGTGCAGTCGATGGCGTACACCGAAACACTCTTCACCGCCCTCGCCGCCTGGTCGGTCCTGGCCGTGCTGCGTGACCGCTGGATCCTGGCCGGAGTGCTGTGTGCGTTCGCCGGGCTCACCCGGCCGACGGCCGCCGCGCTGATCGCCGCCCTCGGGATCACGGCCCTCTTCACCGTCGTACGCGAACGGAAGCTGCCCGCTGGGGGCACCTCCCGGGCCGCCAGGCCCAGGGGGAGCATGGTGGCCGGCGTCCTCCTCGCGCCGCTCGGCTGGCTCGCGTACGTCGTCTACGTCGGTGTGCGCGAGGGCGGTGTCACGGCGTACTTCGACGTCCAGGCGGCCTGGGGGAACTCCATCGACGGCGGTGTCGCCCTCGCCCGCTTCATCTGGGGCCTGCCGCCGCTCGCCGCGCTCGGTCTGTGCGCGGCGCTCGGCCTGCTCGCGTGGCTGGTCGTGCTGTGCGTACGGCAGAAGTACCCGCTGCCGCTGCTCGTGTACACGATCGGGGTCGTCGTCGTCTCACTCATCGGCGCCGCGTACTTCGGCTCCCGGCCGCGACTGATGATGCCCGCGTTCGGCCTCCTGCTGCCGGCCGCGTTGGCGCTCGTACGGCTCCGTGTGCGCAACCGGGTCCTGGTGCTCAGCGGCCTCGCTCTCGCGTCGGGCGCGTACGGCGCGTTCACGCTGCTGGGTTCGGGACCGCCGTGACCCGGACGCCCTTGCGCAGCCCCCAGTCCGCCATCGCCCCGCCCTCGGCCTCCAGGACGTGCCGGCCGCGCGGGCGGACCATGCCGAGCCGTCCCGGCCTCATGGTCACCACGGCGAGGACCGTGAGGTTCCGGTCGAGGTAGGCCACGTCGATGGTGAAGCGCATACCGAGGGTGTGGATGCTGTTGGTCGGGGTGATGAGCATCGCGCCCTCGATCCCGTCCCGGCCGAGCAGGCCTCTTCGGCGCGCCCGGTAGGAGGCCGCGATCTCCAGCCCGACCTGCCCCGTGGGTACGGTCAGTGTTCCCGTCCCGTCCTGCCATCTCCCCATGGGGGAGACGGTAGCGGTGCGGCTGGGTAGGGTGCGGCGGGTGTTCGCCACGCTGATCGCCGTCGCCGCGCTGTGGGGTGCCGCCACCGGGCTGTTGGTGCCGCGCGCCGCGTACCGGCTCTCGGTCGAGCCGGAGGAGTCGTGGCGGGACACCTGCGGGACGGGCCACGCTCTGGTGGGGCCGGCGCGCGGCTGGCTCGGCGCTCCGACCTGCGCGACCTGTGCGACCCACCGCTCCGAGGCCGGCCCGACGACGCCCTCCGAGGCCGGCCCGACGACGTCCTCCGGGGTCTCCGAGGCCGGCCCGACCGTGCCCTCCGGGACCGGGGCGGCGGCGCCCTCCGGGGTCTCCGGGACCGGGCCGACGGCCCCTGCCTCGTTCACTCGCCCCCGCGCCGTCCGGCTCCGTACCGTCCTCATCGCCCCACGTCGTACCGCGCTCATCACCCCACGCCGTACCGTCCTCACCGCGCCCGTCCTCACGGCCCTCGCCTGTGCCGCGCTCGCCGCCGTCACCGGGCCGCGCCCCGAACTGGCCGTCTGGTTGCTCCTCGCGCCGTTCGGCGTGCTCCTCGCCACCGTCGACGCGCGCGTGCGCCGGCTGCCCGATCCGCTCACGCTCCCGCTCGCCGCCGCAGTCCCGCTGCTCCTCCTCGGCGCCGAACTGCTGCCGTACGAAGCCGGCTCCTGGTTTGATGCGCTGTTCGGCGGACTCGCTCTGAGCGCCGGGTATCTCGTGCTGTTCCTGATCCGTCCGAGCGGCATGGGCTTCGGCGACGTCAAGCTCGCGCTCTGCGTCGGCGCGGCTCTGGGCTGGTACGGCTGGGGCGTTCTCCTCGTCGGTACGTTCGCGGCCTTCCTCGCGGGTTCGCTGTACGGGCTCGGTCTCGTCGCCCTCCGGCGCGGGAGTGGGAAGTCCGCGATCCCCTTCGGGCCGTTCATGCTCGGCGGGGCCCTGGTCGGGCTGCTCCTCGGCGCGCTCTCCGCCTCCCCCTGAGGTACGCGGCCTAGCATCCAGACACATGCGGACAATGACCGACAAACTGCCCGTGGTGTCGCGGCGGGAGGCCGCTCCGCCGCCCGTCCCCTGGTACCGGCGGCCCGCCGTCCTTCCCTGGGCGTGGGCCACGGGCCTGTGTCTCCTGTACGCGACCGTCGCCGTACGCCGTCACCAGCTCCTGCGGACCACCGGCTACGACCTGGGCATCTTCGAGCAGGCCGTCCGCGCGTACGCCGAACTCCGCGCCCCCGTCGTCCCCTTGCGCGGCCCGGGCTTCCACCTCCTGGGCGACCACTTCCACCCTCTCCTCGCCGCCCTCGCGCCGTTCTACCGTCTCTGGCCCTCGCCCCTCTGCCTGCTCGTCGCCCAGTCGGCCCTGCTCGCCCTCGCCGTCGTCCCCCTCGCCCGCTGGGCCCGGCGCGCGCTCGGCACCCGGGCCGCGCACGTGGTCGCCGCCGGGTACGGGCTCAGCTGGGGTGTCGCCTCCGCGGCCGCCTTCGACTTCCACGAGGTCGCGCTCGCCGTGCCGCTTCTCGCGTTCGCGCTCGAAGCGCTCGGGCGTCGGCGCTGGGGTGCCGCCGTCGCCTGGGCAGCGCCTCTCCTCCTCGTCAAGGAGGACCTCGGGCTGACCCTTGCGGCCGTCGGCGTCTACATCGCCGTCAAGGGGCCCCGGCGGCTGGGGACCGCCACGGCGGCCGTCGGCCTGCTCGGCTCGCTGATCGAGGTCAAGCTGCTGCTGCCGGCGTTCAACCCGGGCGGTGCCTACGCGCACGGCGGGCACCTCGCCGACGGTCACGGCTCGCTGCTCTCCACCCTCGCCCACGCCCCGCTCGACGCCCTGCGCCCGGACATCAAGGCGATGACCCTGATCCTGGTCTTCGCCCCGTCCGCGCTGCTCGCCCTGCGCTCACCGCTCTCGCTGCTCGCCGTACCCACGCTCGCCTGGCGGATGTTCTCGGAGAACCCGTTCCACTGGGGCACGGCGTACCACTACAGCGCGATCCTCATGCCGGTCGTCTTCGCCGGTCTGATCGACGTCCTCGGCCGCGAACGACAGGCCCCGGAGTCGCCGACCCGCAGTGCGTCGCCCGCCTGCGCCGGGTCCGCCGGTGCCGCGTCTCCCGGTGCGTCTCCCGTCACTGCCCCGGCCCCCGGTGCGTCGCCCGCCAGGGCCGGGTCTGCCAGTGCCCGGGCGGACAAGGCCTCGCCTGCCGGTACCGCCATCGCCACCGCCACCGCCACCGGTACCGATACCGGTGGCGCGTCCGCCCGGAACGTGCGCGCCTCGCTCGCCACCGTCCTCGCCGTGACCGTGGTGCTGATCCCCTCCTTCCCGCTGGCCCAGCTCGCCCAGCGGCCCACCTGGCGGACCACCCCGCACGTCGAGGCCGCCCGGTCGCTGCTCGCCCGCATCCCGGACGGCGCCACTGTCGCCGCCTCCAACCGGCTGGCCCCGCAGCTCACTTCGCGCTGCGAGGTCGTGATCTTCCCGACCTTCCCGGTGGACACCCGCCTCGACCTCCGGGAGACCGGACCGCTGCCGGCCCCGACAGCCGAGTGGATCGTCTACGACGCCGTACCGCCGGAGGCCTGGCCCCAGCGGAGCGGTCCCTGGCCCTACCCGAAGGAGCAGCAGGAGAGGGAGCTGAGGGCGGCACGGGAGTCGCACGGCTACGAGATCGTTGCCGCCCGCGACGGCGTCACGCTCCTGCGCCGCACCCTCTAAGCGTGCGGGCCCACCGTCACCGTGCCCACCACCAGTTCCGGTCGGCCCTCCAGGATCGTCGCCACACGGCCGGCCTGGGCCTCCGCCTCGCGTAGGCGGGCCGCGCTCAGCCGTTCCAGCGGTTCGACCGTCACTGTGATCCGCTTTCCCGAGCGGCGCTGGTGCAGACGCCCGCCACCGTTCCGTCCACCAGCAGCACCGGGTGGTTCCCGGCCTGGCCGCCCGCCAGTGCCCGGCCGCGGGCGGCGCCGGGGAAGAGCCGTTCGCGCGGCTGCGAGGCGATGGTGAAGGCGTCGAAGTACGGCAGCAGCCGCACCCCGCACCCCGCGCGACGGCCGCTCGTCCGGGAAGCCGGTGTCCCCCGCGGCGACCCGGCCGCTCGCGTCGTCGAAGGACACCTCCTCGATCCGGCCGGGCGAGGCCAGCGAGGCGAAGAGCCCGGTCGCCCAGCCGGCCGGCGCCGCCAGCCACTTCGCGAAGTGCTGCGGGGACGCCGGCCCGTAGGTGTACAGATAGCGTTCCACCAGCTCGCCGAGGGCCGTCGTGCCCTCCGCCGGACGCACCCCGGGTTGGTGTACGTGACCTTCCGGCCCCGGTCCCGGCCGAAGCACAGCACCCCGCGGTGCCCTGCTGGGGGTCCCCCCACGGCCCCGGGCCGTAGGGGAAGGGCAGCAGATGGACCGTGCCGCGCGGACCGTACGTCTTGACCAGTGTGCCGGTCTCCCACAGGACCGTCCGTACGTCGGCCCGGGTGGCGTCGGCGGCGCGCAGAGCGACGGACAGTTCTGCCGCGGACAGGACCTGTGCGTGTGCGCCGAGCATCGCGGCGGCCACCGCAGCCGGCGGGGCGTCCGTCGGCTCGTCCAGGAACTGCCGGCGGATCCTGCGGGCGTCGGCCTGCGCCCAGGTGACCTGTGGTGGGGTGGAGGTCGCCATGCGTCGACCGTAGGCCCGGAATAGGTCAGCTCCTGTCCGCCTTGGCCGAGTAGGGGGAGAGCCGAAGGGCCGACGCGTCGACGCGTCGAAGAGCCGGGACGAGACCAGGAGTTGGCATGGCCAAGGGGAAGACGACGTACGGCTGCGGGGTCGAGGTGGCCGTCGATGTGGTCGGGGGGGAAGTGGAAGCCGCTGATCCTGTGGGCGCTGCACGCGCACGGCGCCATCCGCTTCGGGGAGCTGAGGCGGCAGATCGCGGGCGTCAGCGAGAAAGTGCTGATCCAGCAGCTGCGGGAGCTGGAGGCGGACGGAGTCGTCCACCGGGAGGTCTACCCGGAGGTTCCGCCCCGGGTGGAGTACTCCCTCACGGGGCTCGGCGACGCGCTGAACACCGCGCTGATGCCGCTGGGGGAGTGGGGTGATCGTTTCATGGCCGACATCCTCGCCGCCAAGGAGGCCCAGAGATCCGCGGAGGCCGCCTGACCCGCCGCGCCGTCAGCCGGGGGCCCGCCGTCAACCGGAGGCCCTTCGTCGAGGGTCCCTCTTGGGAGGTACGGAACCCGCCGCCACGCCGGGGCGCAAACCCGCCAGCGTGCCCCAAGAGCCTTGTCCCGACTGGGCTCCGCGTCATCCGGTACAGGTCGGCGGCACCGCTTGGCACGCAGCAGGGCTTCTGAAGGGTTATGGTGGAAACCCCCCCTCGGGCCGGTCCGTATCCCCCCCCACGGACCGGCCCGTTTTTTTCCCCGGTCGCCACGGCCCCGCGCCTCCCGGCCCTCATCGCCCCGGCCCCGGTCGCCTCCGCCCCGGCCCTGCGCCCCCGGCCCCCGTCGCCTCGGCCCCGGCCGGCCCCCGGACGGGCTCAGCCTCGTCCGGCCCAGATGTTGGTGCCCTCGGTGTCCACGGCGAAGGAGTCGATCTCCTTCAGCTCCTCCTCCGTCAGCGGAGGCCCCGCCAGCGCGGCCACGTTCTCCTCGAGCTGGGCGACGCTGGACGCGCCGATCAGGGCGGAGGTCATCCGCTCGTCGCGCAGCACCCAGCGAAGGGCCAGCTGCGCCAGCGACTGACCGCGCCGCTCGGCGATGTCGGCCAGACCGTGCAGCCGCCGCAGCACCTCGTCGGAGAGCAGGTCCGGGTCGAGGGACTTGCCCTGCGTGGCCCGCGAGCCCTCCGGGATGCCCTTCAGGTACTTGTTCGTGAGCAGGCCCTGCGCCAGCGGCACGAAGGAGATGCAGCCCATGCCGGCCGCCTCCAGCGTGTCGAGGAGGGCGTCCTCCTCGGTCCAGCGGTTGATCATCGAGTACGACGGCTGGTGGATGAGCGCCGGGACACCCATCTCCTTCAGGAGCCCCGCGGCCTCGGCCGTCTGCTCGCTGTTGTAGGACGAGACGCCGACGTACAGCGCCTTGCCCTGCTGGACCGCGGAGGCGAGTGCCCCCATCGTCTCCTCCAGCGGGGTGTGCGGGTCGAAGCGGTGCGAGTAGAAGATGTCGACGTAGTCGAGGCCCATCCGCTTCAGGGAGGCGTCGAGCGAGGACATCAGGTACTTGCGGGAGCCCCACTCGCCGTACGGGCCGGGGTGCATCTCGTAGCCGGCCTTGGTCGAGACGATCAGCTCGTCCCGGTACCGGGTGAAGTCCTGGGCGAAGATCTTGCCGAAGTTCAGCTCGGCGGAGCCGGGCGGCGGTCCGTAGTTGTTCGCCAGGTCGAAGTGGGTGACGCCGAGGTCGAAGGCACGGCGCAGGATCGCGCGCTGCGCGTCGAGCGCGCGGTCGTCGCCGAAGTTGTGCCAGAGGCCGAGGGAGACGGCGGGAAGCTTGAGTCCGCTGCGGCCCGTGCGGCGGTACTCCATGTGCTCGTAGCGGTCCGCGGAGGCGCGGTAGATCGGGGAATCAGTCACGTATCTCTGCTTATCACGGACTTGTGACAGTCCCGGGCTGGGAGCCCGTTACCCGTCCGCAGTAGTGTGTCGGCTTCGGGGACCGCCGCAGCATGGAGGGGTTAAGAACAGTGAACCTGCGCGACCTGGTGTACGGGCTCTACGCACGCCGGGTGGAAGGCCGCCTCGATCACGCCCAGGTGCCGAAGCACATCGGTGTCATCCTCGACGGCAACCGGCGCTGGGCCAAGGCCTCAGGCGGAACCCCCGAGCAGGGCCACAAGGCCGGCGCGGACAAGATCCAGGAGCTGCTCGGCTGGTGCGCCGAGACGGACGTCGAGGTCGTCACGCTCTGGATGCTCTCGACGGACAACCTGAACCGCCCCGAGGACCAGCTGGGTCCGCTGCTCTCCATCATCGAGGGCGCGGTGAGCGCCCTGGCCTCCGACGGCCGCTGGCGGGTGCACCACGTGGGCACGCTGGACCTGCTGCCGGCCCGTACCCAGTCCGTGCTGAAGGAGGCCGAGCAGGCCACGCACGACAACACGGGGATACTCGTGAACGTCGCCGTGGGCTACGGAGGCCGCCAGGAGATCGCTGACGCGGTCCGCTCGCTGCTCCTGGAGCACGCGGAGAAGGGGACGAGCTTCGGGGAGCTCGCCGAGATCGTCGACGTCGAGCACATCTCGGAGCACCTCTACACGCGCGGCCAGCCCGATCCGGACCTGGTGATCCGTACGAGTGGCGAGCAGCGTCTCTCGGGCTTCATGCTGTGGCAGAGCGCGCACTCCGAGTACTACTTCTGCGAGGTCCACTGGCCGGCCTTCCGTAAGGTCGACTTCCTGCGGGCGCTGCGCGACTACGCCGCCCGGCACCGCCGCTACGGCACCTGAGCGAAGCGCGGAGACGCCACGGGGACCCCCGGAGGCGGCCCGGTTGCGGCCCGGAAGCGGCCCGGAAGCGGCATGGAGACCGTACGAGCGGCCTGAAGCGCCGGGTAAACCCACCGGAAGCAGCACGGAAGCAGCACGGAAGCACGGAAGCCAGACGCACGGAAGCACGCAAGCCAGACGCACGGAAGCACGGACTCCGCCGTAGGACGATCACCGGGCGTTCGACTCTGTTCACGAACACGTCGTCATATGCCATGGCATGGCTGAGTCTTTTCGAGGGAATACCCCTTCCAGAGTGAGCGGCACGGAGACCGCCACCCGGGAGGCCCGTTGCACCAGGACGACCGTGCAGGACATGTACGGACGGAGCGGAGGGCCGGAGCTCGGCCCGCGCATCGTGGCCAGAGCCCGGTCCCATCCCGCAGCGACACCGCTTCCGTCGCGCCCCGACCTCTCAGGGGTCGTCAAAGGGGGTCTGTCCTTCCGTGGTGACCAGCACTAAGCGCCGCTTGTCCGACAGGCGCACCTACGTACTCGACACCAGCGTCCTGCTGGCCGACCCCAACGCCGTGTCACGGTTCGACGAGCACGAGGTCGTGCTCCCGATCGTCGTGGTCACCGAGTTGGAGGCCAAGCGGCACCACCCCGAGCTCGGCTACTTCGCCCGGGCGGCCCTGCGCCTCCTGGACGACTTCCGGGTCCGGTACGGGCGCCTGGACGCCCCGCTTCCCATCGGGGAGCTGGGCGGCACCCTGCGTGTCGAGCTGAACCATTCCGACCCCGGAGTGCTCCCGGCCGGCTACCGGCTGGGGGACAACGACTCCCGGATCCTGGCCGTCGCGCGCAATCTGCAGGCGGAGGGGTACGACGTCACGGTCGTCTCCAAGGACCTGCCGCTGCGCATCAAGGCGTCCTCGGTCGGTCTCCTCGCGGAGGAGTACCGCGCTGAGCTGGCCGTCACGGACTCCGGTTGGACCGGAATGTCCGAACTGGCCCTCTCGGCCGACCAGGTGGACATCCTCTACGACCAGGAGACGCTGTACGTGCCGGAGGCCGCCGAGCTCCCGGTGCACACGGGTCTGGTCCTGCAGTCCGAGCGGGGCAAGGCGCTCGGCCGGATCACGGCGGAGGGCAACGTCCGGCTGGTGCGCGGCGACCGGGAGGCCTTCGGCATCCGGGGCCGCAGCGCCGAGCAGCGGATCGCGCTGGATCTGCTCCTCGACCCGGACGTCGGGATCATCTCGATGGGCGGCCGGGCCGGTACGGGCAAGTCGGCGCTCGCCCTGTGCGCGGGCCTGGAGGCGGTCCTGGAGCGCCGGCAGCACCAGAAGGTGATGGTGTTCCGTCCGCTGTACGCGGTCGGCGGCCAGGAGCTCGGCTACCTGCCGGGCAGCGAGGCCGAGAAGATGAGCCCCTGGGCGCAGGCGGTCTTCGACACGCTCTCGGCCGTGGCGGGCCGTGAGGTCATCGAGGAGGTGCTCGGGCGCGGGATGCTGGAGGTCCTGCCGCTCACCCACATCCGGGGCCGCTCGCTCCATGACGCGTTCGTCATCGTGGACGAGGCCCAGTCGCTGGAGCGGAACGTCCTGTTGACCGTTCTGTCCCGGATCGGGGCGAATTCACGGGTGGTGCTGACCCATGACGTCGCCCAGCGAGACAACCTCAGGGTCGGCCGGTACGACGGAGTCGTCGCCGTGGTCGAGAAGCTGAAGGGGCATCCGCTCTTCGCGCACGTCACGCTGACCCGCTCGGAGCGGTCGCAGATCGCCGCCCTGGTGACCGAAATGCTGGAGGACGTCCAGATCTGACCTGTTTCGCACGGTCCCGTACGGGTACGGGAGTTGGCGCCGCCCGGCAGAGCGCAGGAGCTTAGCCGGGCGGCGTCGCGCTGTCCGGGAAATCGGCCAAAACTCCTGCGACTTGCGAGGTGTGAGCTTTCACACGCAACTCGGAATTGCCTTGCGGTGTCGGCGTCCGGCAGAGTCTTGCTTCCGTCAGGCCCCGCATACGGCACACGTGCACCTCCAGAGGTGCTGCACCACACAACTCAACAATCGTTCGCCGTATGCCGCCCACAGCACCACGGGCCCGTGTCTTCTGTGACCCAGTACGTCGGAGACCAGCGCCAGGGGCACGATTTCGCCCACGTGGTCACCCTGTGGGCGATGCTGGAAGGAAACCGTGTGAGCCGGATCTCGGTCCGGGGGTTCGCGGTGGCTTCGGCCACTGCGGTCACCACCGTCGGCGCCGTCGTGGGCGTTGCCTCGGGCAACACCCAGCCCTCGGACGACAACTTCGAGGCCACCGCTGCCGACACCACGCTGCTCGCGGACATTCCCGCGGGCGAGCAGGCCCAGGTACAGGTCTCCTCGCTCTCGGAGCAGGCCGACGTCCAGGCCGCCGCGGCCGACTCGGCCATGAAGAAGTCCGCGGAGGAGGCTGCCCGCATTCAGGCGGCCAAGGACGCCGAGGCGAAGAAGAAGGCTGCCGACAAGGCGGAGAAGGAGCGCAAGGAGGCCGCCGAGCGCGCCGAGCGTTCCGCCGTCCGTGACGCGTCCAGCTTCTCGGCCCAGGGCTCGTACTCCATCTCCGAGGTCAAGGCGATCGCTCGCCAGATGATCCCGGCCTCGCAGTTCCAGTGCTTCAGCAACATCGTGGACCACGAGTCCGGCTGGAACTACCGCGCGACCAACCCGTCCTCGGGCGCGTACGGTCTCGTCCAGGCCCTTCCGGGTACGAAGATGGCGTCGGCCGGAGCCGACTGGCAGACGAACCCGGCCACCCAGATCAAGTGGGGCCTGAACTACATGAACAGCCGCTACGACAGCCCCTGCGGCGCGTGGAACTTCTGGCAGGCCAACCGCTGGTACTAGTACCGGCGCTCTCAACCCTGCTGAGCCCCTCACCGTCCTACGGTGGGGGGCTTCATGCGTGTAGGTTCGGGCCCACGTGCTCCCCGGGGGAGTGAGCGGGGGGAAGAGGAAGAAGAGATGTCGAGACTGCCAGGATGGCTGAGCCGGCTGGGCGACGAGCTGAGCCGCATGGGGGAGCGCCTGGACGAGCGGCGTGTCCGCGCGGAGCGCGCGCACGACCTGGGCGCGGGCGACGCGTCCGTACCCGGCGGCTCGAACACCGGGCCGGAGCGTGGCGGCGAGCCGGCCACGGGCCACGGGCCGGAGGGGGCACCGGGACCGGCGCCCGGCGGTGACGGGTACGCCACGGGGGCGTCCTCGCCCGAACCGGCAGCCTCCGCAGCCGCATCCGGAGCAGGTCACGACGCCGGCCGCGACCCCGCGCGTGAGGCCGGCCGCGACGCCGAGCGGTGGCCCGGGAAGCGACGTGCGCCGCGGCAGACCACCGTGGCCGTCTCCGTACCCGCGCCGCCCGCCTACGCCCCCGCCGTCGCCGCCCGGCCGGACCCCGTCGCCGCGATCCCGTGGGGCATGCGGGTCGCCGCCGAGGCGGGCTGGCGTCTGCTCGTGCTCGCCGGCACCCTCTGGGTCCTGATGAAGGTGATCAGCTCGGTGCAGCTGGTCGTCCTCGCCTTCGTCGCCGCCCTCCTCATCACCGCCCTGCTCCAGCCGACCGTCGCGCGGCTGCGCGGGCTGGGGCTGCCGCGCGGGGTGGCCACGGCGGTCACCGCCGTCTCCGGCTTCGTGATCATGGGCCTTGTCGGCTGGTTCGTGGTCTGGCAGGTCATGGACAACATCGACAACCTCTCGGACCGGGTCCGGGACGGCATCGAGGAGTTGAAGCGCTGGCTCCTCGACAGCCCGTTCCACGTGACCGAGAAGCAGATCAACGACATCGCCGAGAACCTCAGCGACACGATCGGCGCGAACACCGAGCAGATCACCTCCGCGGGACTCCAGGGCGTGACCGTCGTCATCGAGGCGATCACCGGGATACTGCTCGCGATGTTCTCGACCCTCTTCCTCCTCTACGACGGGAAGAAGGTCTGGCAGTGGACGCTGAAGCTGGTGCCCGCCCAGGCCCGGCCGGGTGTCGCGGGCGCGGGGCCGCGGGCCTGGCGCACGCTGACCGCGTATGTGCGGGGGACGGTGATCGTCGCCCTGATCGACGCGGTCTTCATCGGCCTCGGGCTGTACTTCCTCGAGGTGCCGATGGCGGTCCCGCTCGCCGTCTTCATCTTCCTCTTCGCCTTCATCCCGCTCGTCGGCGCCGTCGTCTCCGGAGCCCTCGCGGTCGTGGTCGCGGTGGTCACCAACGGGGTGTTCACCGCCCTGATGGTCCTCCTCGTGGTCCTGGCCGTGCAGCAGATCGAGGGCCATGTGCTCCAGCCGTTCATCCTCGGCCGGGCCGTCCGGGTGCATCCGCTCGCCGTCGTCCTCGCGGTCGCGGCCGGCGGGCTGACCGCCGGCATCGGCGGCGCGGTGGTCGCGGTGCCGCTGGTCGCCGTCACCAACACCGTGGTCGGCTACCTGCGCGCGTACAGCCATGAGCAGGCCCTGCTCAGTACGCCGGAACCGCGCGGCGCGACCGCGTTCGCCGTGGCGCCGGTCCAGGCGCCCGGCTCCAGGGACCGGGGCGAGGAGTGATATCCGAGCCGGAGCTGACCGGAGGCGACGACTTCCCGGCGGCGCAGGTGCTCGATCCGGAGTCCCCGGAGCCGCGCGAACCGAGGGCGCCTCACCCCCGCCGCCCCTGGCTGTGGGCGCTCGGCGGCGCGGTGGTGGCCTCGGCGGTGTGGGCGGGCGGACTCCACGCGTACGAGCGGAGCCGGGACGGCGGGCCGGACCTCGGGGGGTACCGCACCGTCGACAGCCTCTGCGAGATCGTCGAACTGAAGGCGTTGTCCGTGGTGCTCGGGGCGAAGTCCGTGGCCCACGACACGCGGACGGAGACGCACCCCGCTCTCGACAGGTCGGTCTGCTTCGCCACGATGGGGTCGGCCGAGACGGGCTACAGCGTCCAGGTCTCGTACGCCCTGCACAAGGTGACCGACCCCGGGCCGGAGTTCGAGGCGCTCCGGGCATTCTGGTGGCCGGACACCGAGCCGGTCGATGGGCTCGGCGAGCGGGCCTACGTCCACGCCGAGGCCAGCGGCGACAGCGCCGGGATCCGCGTCCTCGACGGTCAGGCCGAGCTGGAGATCTCGTTCAGCTCGCAGCAGGCCTGGGACCCGGACGAGGAGGAGCCGACCACGAGCACCGAGAAGGTAGACCTCTCCGGTATCGAGACCGTCCTCGCCCAGGACGCCACGGCTCTGATGGCCGCGCTCAAGAAGCCCTGACGGGGGCGCTCGGGAGATGACGGAAGGGCCCGGGGTGGGAGCCCCCGGGCCCTTCCTGCCGAGCGCGCTCGCCTACTCGGCGATGAGCGCCTCCGCGTCCAGCGTCACGCCGACCGCCTGGATCACCGAGGCGATCTTGACGGCCTCCTGGATCGTCTCGCGGTCGACCCCGGCCTTGCGCAGGACCTGCTCGTGCGAGTCCAGGCACTGGCCGCAGCCGTTGATCGCGGAGACGGCCAGCGACCAGAGTTCGAAGTCGACCTTCTCGACGCCCGGGTTGCCGATGACGTTCATCCGCAGACCGGCGCGCATCGTCCCGTACTCGGGGTCCGACAGCAGGTGCCGGGTCCGGTAGAAGACGTTGTTCATCGCCATGATCGCGGCGGCGGACTTGGCCGCCGTGTACGCCTCGGGCTTGAGGTTGGCCTTGGCCTCGGGCTCCAGCTCCGCGAGGACCTTCGGCGAGCGCGAGGCGATCGCGCAGGCGAGCACCGTGCCCCAGAGCTGCTGCTGCGGGAGCTCGCTGTTGCCGATGACCGAACCGAGGTTCAGCTTCAGGTCCTTGGCGAAGCCCGGTATGGCGGACTTGAGTTCGTCGAGAGCCATGTCAGATCACTCGCCCGAGAGGAGCGCGACCGGGTCGAGGGTGTTCTCGCCCTTGGTCCAGTTGCACGGGCACAGCTCGTCGGTCTGCAGGGCGTCGAGGACCCGCAGGACCTCCTTGGGGTTACGGCCCACGGAGCCGGCGGTCACCATGGTGAACTGGATCTCGTTGTTCGGGTCGACGATGAAGACGGCGCGCTGGGCGAAGCCGTCCTCGCCCTCGACGCCGCAGTCGCGCATGAGCTCGTGCTTGGAGTCGGCGAGCATCGGGAAGGGCAGGTCACGCAGGTCGGCGTGGTCCTTGCGCCAGGCGTGGTGCACGAACTCGGAGTCGCCGGAGGCGCCGAGGATCTGGGCGTCGCGGTCCGCGAACTCGTCGTTCAGCTTGCCGAAGGCGGCGATCTCGGTCGGGCAGACGAAGGTGAAGTCCTTGGGCCAGAAGAACACCACACGCCACTTGCCCTCGTAGGACTTGTGGTTGATCTGCTCGAACTCCTTGCCGCTCTCCAGCGACACGCAGGCGGTCAGGTCGTAGGTGGGGAACTGGTCACCGACAGTGAGCACGCGCTCTCCTTGCAGTGGGAAGGGTCCCTTTTGGGGTCTTCCGTGAGGGGTTGGACGAGCTTCATCCTGGCACGGAGTGCATTGATCAGTGAAATAGCTAGACTGCCTCGGGTTGATCGAAGGTGGTTATCAGTGATCCCGGCACGACGTGTGAAACAACCCAGCCTGTCCCAGCTCAGAGCCTTCGCGGCGGTCGCGGAGCATCTGCACTTCCGTGACGCGGCGGCGGCGATCGGTATGAGTCAGCCGGCGCTTTCGGGCGCGGTTTCGGCTCTCGAAGAGGCACTCGGTGTCCAGCTCCTCGAGCGTACGACGCGCAAGGTGCTGCTCTCGCCCGCGGGCGAGCGGCTCGCGGTGCGGGCGCGGGGTGTCCTGGACGCCGTGTCGGAGCTGATGGAGGAGGCGGAGGCGGCGCAGGCCCCGTTCACCGGGGTGCTGCGGCTCGGCGTGATCCCGACCGTCGCGCCGTATCTGCTGCCCACGGTGTTGAGCCTGGTCCACGAGCGCTATCCGGAGCTCGACCTCCAGGTCCACGAGGAGCAGACGTCCTCGCTCCTGGAGGGGCTCGCGGCCGGACGGCTCGACCTGCTGCTGCTCGCGGTGCCTCTCGGTGTACCCGGTGTCGCCGAACTCCCGCTCTTCGACGAGGACTTCGTGCTCGTCACCCCGCGTGGCCACGCGCTGGCCGGCCGGGGCGACATTCCGCGCGAGGCCCTGAAGGAGCTCAACCTGCTGCTCCTCGACGAGGGACACTGTCTGCGTGACCAGGCTCTCGACATCTGCCGGGAGGCGGGGCGCACGGAGGGGACGCCGGTCACCACCACCGCCGCGGGCCTCTCCACCCTGGTCCAGCTGGTGGCGGGCGGGCTCGGGGTGACGCTGCTCCCGCGCACGGCGGTGAAGGTCGAGACCGCGCGCAACGCGGACCTGTTCACCGGCTGCTTCACCGACCCGGCGCCCTCGCGGCAGGTCGCCCTCGCCATGCGCACGGGCGCGGCCCGGCAGGCGGAGTTCGAGCAGCTGGCCGGGGCGCTGCGGGGCGCGATGCGGCGTCTTCCGGTACGGGTGGTGGGCGCCGGTTCCTGAAGCCCCCGGTCTCCGCGACCGGCGAGTGAGCCGAAGGGGCGCGACGCTGCCGGCTACTCCGTCCTCAGCCCGTCCGCCCGCATCAGGCGCCACAGCAGCGGCAGGCTCAGCAGGGTCACGGCCGCGATCAGCGCGAGCCCGATGCCGGTGGCGGGGAGGAAGACCCACCAGTCCAGGACCTGTTGGCCCGTCATCTTCAGCAGGACGACGCCGAGGCCGAGCCCGCCCGCCACGGCCAGGACGAGACCGAGCACGATCGGCACCGCCGTCTGCCACAGCACCGACCAGCTCAGGGTGGTGCGCCGGGTGCCGAAGGCGACCAGCGAGGAGAGCAGCCGCTTGCGGTCCCTGAGCTGTTCGAGCGTGGTGACCAGGAGCGAGGCCGCCACCAGGAGCATCGTCAGGGTGGAGCCGACGAGGATGCCGGTGCGGACGCTGGCGAACTGAGCGTTCCGCTCGGTGTTCTCGAGCGTGCGGACCCACGAGGTCCGGTCCAGGGCCGCCGCCGTGTTCCGTACGTACTCGGCTGCGTCCGGTACGGCCGGGTCGAGCCGCACCATGGCGAGCGCCGCGGGGTCGTCGAGCCGGGCCGCGTCGATGGACGACGGCGTGGCGAGGATTCCCCACTCGTACATGCCCGTCGGGTCGGGGCGGGAGTCCACGATCCGGGCGGTGCCGGGGATGCGCCACTTCGGGAGCGTGCCCTTGTGCACCTCCGGGTCGCGCAGGGCGACCGTCCTGCCCGGCTTCGCGGTCTCGGTGACCCTGCTGTCGGGCGCTCCTCCCTGGGCGCTGTGGGCGAGGGCGATGAAGACGTCGCCGTCCGTGCAGGAGGGCAGCTCCGCGAACTCGCGGAGCGAGGCGCAGCCGCCGACCTTGACCGAGGTGAGCGGGGCGAAGTCCTCGCCCTTCTTCAGGGCGCCGGGCCGCCAGGCGTACGCCGTGATCGTTCCGGACACCCCGTCGACGCCCCGCGTGTCAGCGAACCGGGTGATCATCTCCCGGGCCTCGTCACCGGTCGTCGCCTCGGTCTCGGCGACGAGCTGGGCCCGCGCGGAGTCCTCGCCCGTGGCGTGCGTGAAGGCGCCCTCCATCGCCTGGAAGAGCATCTGGAGCGCGATCGCGCCGGCCGCCAGGAGCAGCAGCCGCCACCACAGCCGCCGGCGGCGCGGCGCGGCGGAGCGGACGACGCCGAGCGGCTCGATCGCCACTCCGCGCAGCGCGAAGACGGTGACGACGACGGAGGCGACGGGGACGACGACCAGGACGAGCGCGGCGAGGGCGGGCATCGGTACGACGTCGGACGGGAAGGCGTTGACGTCCCAGATGGTGACCGTGCCCGCGAACTGCCGGGCCACCGCGAAGAGTCCGATACCGACGGCGAGTCCGATGAGCGCGCCGGCCAGCGACTCGCCGGCCGCGATCCGCCGGGTCGTCGCGGTGTCCGCGCCGACGAGCCGGAGCGCGGCGAGGCGCCGGTCGCGTTGTTCGCCGCCGAAGCGGACGGCGGTGGCGATGAAGACGAGCACCGGGAGCAGCAGGACGACGGAGGCGACGAGGACCAGGAGGATCAGGAACGCGTTGAACGGCTCCTCGGGCACCGACCAGCCGTAACGCGATCCGCGCCCGTCGTAGTTGTCCGTCGTCAGGAAGTCGACGTGGGCGACGTAGCGCAGTTCGGCCGGGCCGATGAGTCCGGCGTCGCCGATCGTCCCGACGGCCTTGTAGGGGAGCCGTTCCCTGAGGAGGGCGCCTTCGGGGGAGTCGAGCAGCTCGCGGAGCGCGGGCGAGACCAGCATCTCGCCGCTCGCGGGCAGCTTCGCCGTGCCGGGCGGGAGGGTGCCTCTATGTCCTTCGTCAAGGCGCCCGTGTCGGGTTTGGGGTGGTTCAGGGTTGTTGGGGTTATGCGGCGAGCTCGATGTCCTTCGGCGT